>CAZELC010000081.1:0-10202 GCA_964512865.1 uncultured Bacteroidales bacterium | reverse complement strand
CGGATTTATCAAAATCGCCTGTAAAACTTTATCCTTCTGAAGAAGACTACTCAGTTGTTGTGAAGTACAAACTCAAAAAATATATCTGTATAGCGCCAGCTTCATTGTGGTACACAAAACAATATCCTGTTGAGAAATGGATAGAGTTCCTTAATAAAATTGAAAATGAGCTGCAAATATATTTACTGGGAGGAAAAAATGACTCTGAGCTTTGTAATCAAATTATTGAAAGTTGCCCTAAAAAAGAAGTTGCTAATTTGGCAGGGGAACTGACTATTCTTGAAACTGCTGCTTTAATGAAAGATTCAGCCATGAATTTTGTAAATGATTCAGCACCTTTACATATTTCTTCTGCAATGAATGCACCCACAACAGCAGTATTTTGCTCAACAATTCCGGAATTCGGATTTGGTCCGCTCTCAGATAATTATACAATAGTTCAGTCAGCTTCAGCACTTAAATGCCGCCCCTGTGGTTTGCATGGTTTTAAAAAATGCCCTGAAAAAAACTTTAATTGTGCATATTCTGTTAATAATGATGAATTATTAAAAAGAATTATTTCTTAATTTTGCATACCAAACTTTTCTCAACACTATTTATATATTATGACTGAAGAAGTACTAAAAACCGTTGAAGTCTTAAAGAAAGGTGGAATAATTCTTTATCCTACAGATACAGTATGGGGAATCGGATGCGATGCTACTAAGCCAAAGTCGGTAGAGAGAATATTCAAAATTAAAAAACGCGAGACTTCAAAAAGCCTGATTGTTCTTATTGATGAGTATGAAAAGCTATTCCAATATGTTGAAAAGGTACCTGATATTGCACGTGATCTTATTGACAGCGCTGATTCACCAATTACAGTGGTATATCCGAATGCCAAAAACCTTGCGGAGAATTTAATAAGTAAAGACGGAAGTGTTGGAATCAGAATCGTAAAAGATGATTTCTGCAAAAAAATCATCAACCTGTTAAATCAGCCAATAGTTTCAACATCGGCAAATATCTCAGGTGAACCTACACCACTTATATATTATAAAATTTCGCAGGAAATAATCAACCATGTTGATTATGTTGTAAACTACAATAAAACAAAAATTATTCAGTTAAAGCCTTCCACAATTGTGAAATTTGACATAAAAGGCGATTATCATATTGTTAGAGCATAAAAATTGGGAAATATTTCATTAAAAGAACATATAGAAGGTGAAATCTTCAGGCAGATATCCGAATGTGCGGAAATGCTGAAGACAAAAGCATTCGTTATTGGCGGTTATGTCAGGGATATTTTAATGAACCGTGGTTCTAAAGATATTGATATTGTTACTTCCGGAAGTGGGATTAAACTTGCAGAAAAATTATCACAACAAATTCAAAATAAAACTTCTGTAAAAGTATTTAAGAACTTTGGCACTGCTATGTTGCATACCGACAGCTATGACATTGAGTTTGTAGGAGCAAGAAAAGAATCATACCGCTCCAATTCCAGGAAACCAATTGTTGAAGATGGTACAATTGAAGATGATCAAAAAAGAAGAGATTTCACAATAAATACTATTGCAATCAGCCTGCAAAAAGAAGATTTTGGTTTTGTTACAGATCCATTTGACGGAATCTCCGATATCGAAAAAAAAATCATCCGCACCCCATTAGATCCTGATATTACTTTTTCTGACGACCCATTAAGAATGATGAGAGCCATAAGGTTTGCATCACAGTTAGACTTTAAAATAGAAAATTTATGTTTTGATGCAATTAAAAGAAATGCCTATAGAATTGAAATCGTATCAAAAGAGCGCATTACCGACGAACTTAATAAAATTATTCTCGCACCAATACCATCAACAGGGTTTAATCTATTATCCGAATCAGGGCTTTTAAAAATAATTTTCCCTCAATTTGAGAACTTAAAAGGTGTTGAAATAATTGACCAAAAAGGCCATAAAGATAATTTCGATCATAGTTTGCAGGTTCTTGACAAAATAGCTATGAATACGGAAAATCTTTGGCTGAGGTGGGCTGCAATACTACATGATATTGCAAAACCGTCAACAAAAAAGTTCATTGCCAATATAGGCTGGACTTTTTATGGACACGACTTTAAAGGAGCCAAGATGGCTGAGAGTATTTTTAGGATGATGCGTTTGCCATTAAACGAAAAGCTTGCTTATGTTCAGAAACTAATCACTTTACACCTCAGACCTGCAGTGCTTGCTGAAGACATTGTTACCGACTCAGCTGTCAGAAGGTTACTTATTGAAGCCGGCGATGATATTGATGATTTAATGTTGCTTTGTGAGGCTGATATCACATCAAAAAATGTTAAAAAAGTCGAAAAGTATCTTCACAATTTCGAAATTGTCAGGCAAAAACTTAAAGAAATTGAAGAAAAAGATAAGCTTAGAAATTGGCAACCGCCAATTGACGGGGATTTAATAATGGAAACTTTTAACATCACACCATGCAGAGAAGTCGGGATAATAAAAAATTCAATAAGAGAAGCCATTCTGGAAGGTGTTATTCACAACAATTTTGAAGAAGCGTTTCAATTTATGTTAAAAGAAGGAGAAAAACTCAATCTAAAATCACAATAATTTTCTTTTTATTTGATTATGAATAATTTTATAACTCAAAACACCAAATATTCTTTGATAATACTTGCATGTGCAAATAAAAGATATTATATTTAACCGAGAAATTAAGGTATTGATTTAATTATACAACTATGCACGTTTATAAATTTAAAGTTGCTCTTGAAGATCAGGATAACTTTTACAGGGAAATAGAGATTAAGGCCAACCAGACCTTTGAAGAACTGCATAAAATTTTGCTCGATTGCGGAGATTTTGACGGTACTGAGCTTGCCTCATTTCACCTTTGTGACAGCCAATGGAAAAAGATGCTGGAAATAACACTTTTTGACATGAACATGGCTGAAACAGATGATGAAGATAAAAAAGCTGAGACAAACAATACTCTGCTCACAATGGATAAAGCTAAACTCAGCAATTTAATAAACGACCCGCATCAGAAGATAATCTATATTTACGACTATCTCGAAATGTGGACTTTCTTTTTGGAATTGTATAAAATAGCAGAAGCAGATGAGAAAATCAAATATCCGCGCATTGTTAAATCTTCCGGGAAAATAATAAAAAAAATAAAAGATATTCCTGCAAATTTAGGGTTTGATGAAGACGAAATCAGCAAAGATTTTGAAGATACCATGGCTGCTGAGGATAAGGAGTATTTTTCTGATGATTCAACCTTTGCAGGTGAGGAATATTTTGATGACAGATACTAGCAATACAGGTATAAATGCCTGAAAAAAATCTCATTGTCCTTATTGGACCAACAGCTGTAGGAAAAACTGATTTAAGTATTATCCTCGCAAAAAAATTCAACGCTGAAATTATTTCCGCCGATTCACGACAGTTTTATAAAGGAATTGAAATTGGAACTGCTGCTCCGACAAAAGATATTCTTGCAGAAGTTAAACATCATTTTATTGGTTGCTTTAATGTTGACTTCGAATATGATGTTTTTGAGTACGAAAAAAATGTAATTGAACTGCTTGAAAAACTTTTTCTTATTCGTAAAAATGTAATACTAACAGGCGGATCAGGTTTGTATATCAATGCTGTATGTAATGGAGTTGATGACTTACCAGATGCTGATGAAGAAATCAGAAATAAACTTAAAAGAGAGTTAAAATTAAATGGCATTGAATCCTTAAGATTACAACTTAAAAAACTTGACCCAGAATATTACAAAAATGTTGATATTGCAAACCCAGCAAGGATGATAAGAGCAATTGAAGTATGTACAATTACAGGAAAATCATTTTCTGAATTAAGGAAAAGCACGCCAAAAAACAGAAACTTCAATATTATTAAAATAGGTATTGACAGAGAAAGAGATGAGCTTTACACAAGAATAAACCAACGTGTTGATAATATGATAAGCGCCGGTTTGACTGAAGAAGCTCAAAAGCTCTTCCCTTTCAGGAATTTCAATGCACTTAGAACTGTTGGTTATAAAGAACTTTTTGATCATATTGAAGGGAAAACCAGCTTTGAAGAAGCTGTAGAAAAAATAAAAACAAACACCCGAAGATACGCCAAGCGCCAGCTTACATGGTTCAGAAGAGACAAAAGTATCAAATGGTTTCATCCTGATGAAAAGAATGAGATTATTGAATACATCAGCAATAAAATCTGATATAAATCGTTAATCCGTACAGATTTTAGATTTAACTTTGCAAAAATTTCTTTTTATTATGCTCAATGTGAAAAAATTATTGCTGTTTATCACAATACTTGCACTTACAGGGAATGCTTTTACCCAAACCGGTTGCCCCAGAGGAAATGTTCTTAATTGCAAAGGAATGTGCGGATTTTACTCCCCAAATAACAAATATGGTTATTGTCGGTATAGCGTGTTATCAGATGATATTAAGAATCTTATATATGGAGTAAAAGATACAATATGTGCTAAGAATGATTCCAAAGACAAAATTAATAAGGACTCGGCAAAAACCGTCAGTGCAAAAGATGATAAGTTTCAGAAAAACAATAATAATACTGAACACAAGATTACGAAAAAAGAAAAAGAATCCGCTACAGTTAATCCTCAAAATGAAATAATTCAACCCGATTCTACTCAAAATAAAACAGAATGTACTGATACGATTAGCGATAATAATGCAAAGGTTAAAGTACCTCAAAACTTTAACAAACCTTATGATATTATAAGCATATTCGGCGTAGCTCTTTTGCTGTATTTATTCACATATTTTCTATCGAGAAAAAGAGTAATAAAAAAGCACAATCATAAAAAGATTTGGAATATAATATTGCTGATTACTTTCCTGGTAACGGGATTATTAGGCCTTTTTATGGTATTTCAGTTAAATTATAATTTTGAAATAAGCTGGTTTAGAAGTTTATTATATTGGCATGTTGAATTTGGAATAGCAATGGCAGCCATTTCCATATTTCATATTTTATGGCATTTAAAATATTTTGTAAATCTGTTTAAAAAAGAAAAGCACCATCACAAAGCAAGAAAAGGAAAGAAATCTGATAATTGATATTAATTCAGTTTTCTCTTTATTTCAATCTCTTCATAGCCTTCAATAATATCACTGACTTTCACATCATTGAAATTTTCGATATTAAGACCGCAATCCTGCCCTACTACAACTTCTTTAACGTCATCCTTAAATCGTTTAAGTGAGCCAAGAACACCTGTATAAACCACAATACCGTTACGAATTACGCGCACTTTGGTATTTCTTTGTATTTTTCCGTCCAATACCATGCATCCTGCAATAGTTCCGACCTTTGAAATTTTAAATACTTCTCTGACTTCAAGGTTACAAAGTATTTTTTCTTCAATTTCTGGTGAAAGCATACCTTCAATAGCTGACTTAATTTCGTTGATAGCAGTGTAAATAATTGAATAATGCTTGATTTCAATCTGTTCCTGCTCGGCAAGTTTTTTAGCTCCAAGCGATGGTCTGACCTGGAATCCAATAATGATTGCGTTAGAAGCGGAGGCAAGAAGGACATCAGATTCAATGATAGGTCCGACAGATTTGTGAATAACATTAACCTGAACTTCAGGAGTTGAAAGTTTCATTAATGAATCTGACAGAGCTTCTACAGAACCATCAAAGTCACCTTTAACAATAATATTTAATTCTTTAAAGTTACCGATAGCAATACGTCTTCCGATTTCATCAAGAGTAATATGTTTCTGAGTTCTGATACCTTGCTCACGAATAATCTGCTGGCGTTTAGTTGCAAGAGCTTTTACTTCTTTTTCATCGCTCATACACTTAAATGTGTCGCCTGCCTGTGGCGCACCGTTCAGCCCAAGCATTAATACAGGTGTTGAAGGACCGGCTTCCTTAATAGGCAGGTTTCTTTCATTGTACATAGCTTTTACTCTGCCATAGTGAGAACCTGCAAGAACCATATCGCCAATACGTAATGTTCCATTCTGAACAAGTATTTTTGCTACATATCCTCTACCCTTTTCAAGAGCAGATTCGAGAACAGTTCCAAGTGAAAGTCTGTTAGGATTAGCTTTTAATTCAAGCATTTCCGACTCAAGGAGGATTTTTTCAAGCAATACATCAACGTTAATTCCCTTTTTAGCGGAGATTTCCTGGCTTTGATATTTACCGCCCCAATCTTCAACAAGGATATTCATTTTTGAAAGTTCCTCTTTAATTTTTTCCGGGTTTGCTGCAGGCTTATCAATCTTGTTAATTGCAAAAATAAGTGGAACTCTTGCTGCCTGAGCGTGGTTAATAGCTTCAACAGTTTGAGGCATAACATTATCATCAGCAGCAACAACAATAATAGCGACATCAGTAACTTTTGCACCTCTTGCACGCATAGCTGTAAAAGCTTCGTGACCGGGAGTATCAAGGAAAGTAATTTTCTTATTATTTTCCAGAGTTACCTCATAAGCACCAATATGCTGTGTAATTCCACCTGCTTCACCGGCAATTACGTTTGCATTTCTAATATAATCAAGTAAAGAAGTTTTACCATGATCGACATGCCCCATAACAGCAACAATAGGATGTCTGCTGATTAAATCTTTAGGATTGTCTGTTTCTTCTTCAGCAACTTCTTCAGTTTCAGTATCAATAAACTCAACTTTATAACCAAATTCATCAGCTACAATAGCAATTGTTTCAGCATCCAAACGCTGGTTAATAGATACAAACAAGCCTAAAGCCATGCATGTAGATATTATATCATTAACTGAAACATTAATTAATGAAGCTAACTCATTTGCAGTAACAAATTCCGTTACTTTTAATATCTTTTTATCTTCTTCAAGCTTAATTTGCTCTTCTTCAAATTGCTGTGCTATCAGCTGTCGTTTTTCTCTTCTATACTTAGATGCTTTTGATTTACCTCCTGCATTACTTAATCGTGCAAGAGTTTCCTTTATCTGTTTTTCAATTTCATCTTCAGACACCTCAGTTTTCTTAACTTCCTTTACATGCTTCTTGAATTTAAACCGTTCCTTTTCAGGTTTATCTTTAGCAATTTCATCTGTTTTTAAAGCAGGGTCAGCAAGTTTGAGTTCCTTTTTAATTCTTTTTCTTTTCTTTTTCTTGTCAAAGCCTTTTACATCAGAAGATGATGCCACAAGTTGTTTTTTCTGACTTTCTTTAGGATCAGGAATATTAATTTTTCCAAGTATCTTAGGTCCTTCAAGTTTCTGTACCTCAGTTTTGATAAAATTATCGTCAGGAATTTCTTCTGTAATAATTTGTTCTTCAACATCATCCTCAACAACTACGGGAATATCATTTTGGTCTGCAACCTCAATGTTTTCGACTTCATTAACAGTCTCTTCAACTACAGGTTCTTCAACAAGCGGTTTTTTCGATTTATTTTTAGCTTTGCTTTTATCATCTGTCACTGAAACCTCAGTTTTAATTTCTTCGGCAGGTTCAGCAATTGCTTTTTGCTTCTTGGAGGTCTTTTTCGGTTGAATATCATCCAGATTAATTTTGCCGAGAACTTTAATTCCTGTTTCCTTTTCAGCGGGTTCAGCTTTTTCAGCAGAATCGACAACTTCAACAGGTTTTTCTTTTTCTATTTTTTGTTCTGATTTAACTTCGGGTTCAGTTGAAGTTTCAGATTTTTTAGTTTCAGTTTTCTTTGGTTGTTCTTGTTCTTTAACTTCAGGTTCTTTTACGGTCTCGTGTTTTGTTTCAACAGGTTTTTCCTTTGGTTCGAAATCGCTTTTTATAGAATAAGTAGGATGAATATTCTTAATCCTGTATCTCATTTCGTCGTCAGTTTCATCTTCTTCTTCAACTTCAGGTTTTACAGGTTTTTCAGCAGCTGTTGTTTCTGTTTTTACGAATAGCTGACCTACTTTTTTAGATTCCTCTTTTACATGTTTTTCCTGCTGATATTCCTTAACAATAATATCATAAGCTTCCGGAGTGAGTATTGTATTTGGGTTTGGATCGACCTTCATACCTTTTTTGCCAAGGAATTCAATTATAGTGGTTAAACCCACATTGAATTCTTTTGCAACTTTACTAAGACGAATTTTTTTACTGCTTTCTTCCATACTTGTTTATATAATTACTCCTGATGTTATTTTTTATGAAACTGAATCTTAAATATTACTCAAACTCGGATTTTAAAATTCTCACAACCTCTTTTATTGTCTCTTCTTCAAGGTCAGTACGTGAAACAAGTTCTTCAACGCTAATATCAAGAACGCTTCTGGCAGTATCACATCCGATGGCTTTTAGCTCATCAATAATCCACTGATCTATTTCATCGTCAAATTCCTGAAGATCTACATCTTCCGCATCAATATCCACATCTACATCTCTAAACACATTTATTTCGTATCCTGTAAGTTTTGATGCCAGTTTGATATTATGACCGCCTTTACCGATGGCCAAAGAAACCTGATCAGGTTTAAGAAAAACTTCAGCTTCCTTTTTTGCATCGTTAAGTTTAATTGAAGATATTTTTGCCGGACTTAGTGCACGGCTGATATATAATGAAATATTGCTGGTAAAATTAATAACATCAATATTTTCATTTCTTAATTCTCTAACAATTCCATGAATTCTCGAGCCTTTCATACCTACGCATGCGCCAACAGGATCAATTCTGTCGTCATAAGATTCAACTGCTACTTTAGCTCTTTCGCCGGGAATTCTGACAATTTTTTTAATGGTGATAAGACCATCATATATTTCAGGAACTTCCTGTTCAAAAAGTCTTTCCAGAAAAACAGGAGATGTTCTTGATAAAGTTATGGTAGGGTTAGAGTTTTTCATTTCAACTTTAGCAACAACAGCTCTGATGGAATCACCTTTCCTATAGAAATCAGATGGAATTTGTTCTGTTTTAGGAAGAAGCAGTTCAATTCCTGCATCATCGAGCACCAGGATTTCTTTTTTCCACACCTGATAAACTTCTCCTGTAACAATGGTTTCGACTTTATCAATATAGCTTTTAAAAATATTATTTTTTTCGTATTCAAGAATTTTAGAAATAAGGTTTTGTCGCATAGCTAAAATTTCTCTTCTTCCAAAATCCTTAAGTTTCACTTCTTCCGACACATCTTCTCCAACTTCAAAATCGGGTTCTATTTTTATTGCATCTGAATATGCTATTTCCTTATTTTCATCCTGAACTTCACCATCTTCAACTATAACGCGATTTCTCCATACTTCAAGGTCACCTTTATCAATATTAACGATAATATCAAAGTTGTCATCCGAAACAAACTTTTTTATGAGCATGTGCCTGAAGACTTCCTCAAGGATATGCATCATAGTTATCCTGTCAATGTTTTTGAATTCTTTAAATTCCGAAAACGACTCAACTAAATTTATATTTTCCATAATTAATAAAACTGTTAAAAATGATATTTTGCTATTTAAATGATATTACGGATTTTGTTTCTTTTATATTTTCAATTGTAAATTTAAAAACCTGATTTTCTTTTTTCTCTTTCAGTTCTTTTTTGGTTGGTGCAACAATTATTTCCACATACTCTTCATTTGCCGAAGCTAATTTTCCAGTATATTTCTCGCCTTCTTTTGTCACTATTGATACTTCTTTGCCAATATTTTTAACATATTGCTTAATCACTTTAAAAGGTTGGTCAAGACCTGCAGATGAAACCTGAAGTTCAAAATCTTCTGTTTCTCTGTCGAGATTAGATTCTATTTGCCGGCTAATCTTAACACATTCTTTAATTGTAACGCCTTTATCTCCATCAATAAAAACCATGATATTATTTCCCGGTTTAATTTTTATTTCAACAAGGAAGAGTCCAAGCTCATCAAGCTTTTCATCAATCAGTTTTTTTATCTGCCCTTCAGTGATCATAAAACATTTTAATTAATAATAAAGGGGACTTTCGGTCCCCTCTCATTCACAATTTAGCTCTCTTGTTGTCCGACCAGGAATCGAACCTGGACTCTTCTGAACCAAAATCAGACGTGTTGCCAGTTACACCATCGGACAGTCTTTATCGTAAAAGACGGGCAAAAGTAATACTTTTTTCTGAACACACAAATTTTTGTTGAATTATACGGCTGTAAAGGCACTGTCCCCCTTTTGATGAAAGAGTCAGAAAAAAAATGATATATTTGCCCGGGACCCCGGGATAATATCATTGAATGGGCA
>CAZELC010000080.1:0-10230 GCA_964512865.1 uncultured Bacteroidales bacterium | reverse complement strand
TGAATTGATAATTGTATCATTGTATTAACATTTCTTCTGTTCATATACAAGTACTACTATACTAAATACAATAGCCTTTTCACTAATAATGAAAGAAACCGGACACAAATTAATTATCCGGTTTTCAATGATAACGGTGTTTTATTAAGCCGCAAAACTAAAGTCTACAGAATAACTCAACTAATCATAGATATATCTTCAAAAAAGTATAATATAGAATTTTTTGTAATATTATATTCCCAGGAATTTAAATGGCAGGGAATCTTTAAATTCTTTAACAGTATTTCCAGAGTAAATTTCACCATTTATTATTGAGAGCTTTTTAATTGATTTTCCCTCTGAAAAGTCAACATCTTTAAGTTCAACCCAGAAAACATTAGGTGAAAATGAGCTTTCAAAATAATAGACCTTGTTTTTCTGATCAGAAACTGATCTCCACACTGTGCTCGACAAATTAGGCTTGCCAGGAGTAGGGCAAATACCATAAGGCACAGAGATATTTCTAATAATACCGAACATACTAGCAATGCATTCCTTAATATTATCAGTAAGGTTAACTGCTTTCACATAATATGAAGCTCTTACAAATCTGTCAGATGCATTTATGGTTCCGGGGAGCATAACATTTCCGTCCTTTTCTTTCCAGTATTCATCAATAGCAAGCTGTTTATCAAATGTGGGAGAATTTGTCATTACCTGATACTCCTTACCATGGTGAATAACCAACTTACCTTTTATATATTCCAGGATTGCATTGTCGCCTGTTGCATCTGAAATAGCAAGATGAAGTGTGGCAATGCCAACATGCCTGTCTTTTGATGGGGTTTCGAGAGTTACAATAACAATTTTTTCCTTCGATAATTCTTCTACTGCTTCGTTTACTGTGGCAAAATTATCAAGTACATACTGAACCCAGATTGAAATAGAGATTGCAGGTTTTACACCATCGTTTTTCGGATATTCAGATTCATCAAGCCATAATGCATTAACTACGAGCCCTTTTTCGTTCATACCATCTGTAGAAGCTATTTCGTAAGCTGAAGTAACCACAGAACCATATTTGGCTTTCCATTTCAGTGAATTAGGTCCGGCTACGCCTGTGCGTTCAACCCCTCTTGGGAAAAGCCATATATTACTTTTTATATCCTCAACCCAGTCCATTGACCGGGCAGTAATTACAATATCATTTTTGGCATACATAACTCTTGAACAGGACGATGCCTGAAATGTCTGCAAAAAAATCAAAGCAGATGCAATTACAATTACTAACAGATGTCTTTTGTTTTTCATAGAATAGAAAATTTAATGGTTATGCAAATATGCTATTTTTTATGATATAAACACAAGTATTATTTTGTGTTTTTTTAAATGCTTTTTCATCTATGTTAATTTCATTTCGTAGCCATTCAATACCAGTTATAAATCTATTGTAATGAAACTCCCCGCCGCAGAGCAGCGAGGTATCTATAAATAAAATATTTCATATTTTCGCCGTAAGCGGCGTGGAATAAGACCCTTGGAATACTATTATTATCAGAAAATCCTGTAAAAAAATCCTTATTCCTCTATATCAGGTTCGAAAAACACCCATTGAACTTCCGGAAATTCTTTTTTAAGGGCGGCTTCACATACATTGATATTATCTATCAATTGGACTACCGAGTCGGTATTTGCCATTTTTGCTTTTATTGCAACCATTATCTGCGAACCAAGCTGCAGGGTAATTATATTAAATATTTTTTCAACTTCGGATCTTGATTCAAGTAAAACTTTTATCTGCTCACGAGTTTCACTATCGGCTGATTGCCCTATCAACAAACTTTTAATTTTAACGGCAAGGAAAATCGAAATTACTATAAGTAATGCTCCAATGCCTATACTTCCGATAGCATCAAAAACCGGATTGCCTGTAATCATAGCCAATAAAACGGAAATCGTAGCGAAGGTTAAACCAAGCAAAGCGGCAATATCTTCACCAAGAACTACTATAAGTTCAGACTTACGACTGTTTTTTATCCAAGTCCATAATGTTGTTTTGTGTTTCAGTTTCTTTATTTGTGATACACAGCCATATAATGAGGCTGCTTCCATAACCATACTGGCGACAAGAACAATAATAGCTACACCCGGATTATTCAGTCCTTCGTGAAGACTTATTTTATGTATTCCTTCGTAAATAGAAAAAAGTCCACCCATACTGAAAAGTATCAATGCCACCATGAAGGACCAGAAAAAGATCTCTTTCCCATATCCTAACGGATGAAGAGAATCGGGCTTTTTCTTTGCTGCCTTTAAGCCAAGAAACAGTAATGCCTGGTTGGCACAATCGGCAAAAGAATGAATTGATTCGGCAAGCATTGCACCTGAGCCTGTAATTACAGCTGCCACAGTTTTAGTAATTGCAATGCCAAGATTGGCCAGCAAAGCAAAAAGTATTGATTTTATTGAAGCGTTGGCTTGTGACATTCCGCTATTTATTTTTTATTTCTCATTTACCACACAAATATACTATATTTTCGAAAGTGGTCTTTGTATTAACAGTTATAACAACTAAAAAAGGAGTTATTTATCACTTCACAATATTTGCTGCTTTACCAACTTATCTCTTGATTTACCCAAACTTCACATTAAATTCAATTTGCAAGTTTCATAAAAATAACATTTTATGTATATATCTGTTTTTAAATATTTTATAATACCAATGTTGAATTGCCCTGCTTTTTACTTCTTTACAAAAACATAATATTTTCTAAATTTTTAAGTAACAGGTCTGAGATACTTTTGCGGCAGCTTAAAAATAAAAGTATGAAAAGAACTGTATTATTATTATGCGCCTTATTGAGTTTAAATGTTTATGCTCAGCAAACATATTATAAAACGCAGCTGCATTGTCACTCAACCAACAGTGACGGTAATATGGCTCCACAGACTGTTGCTCAGGAGTATCTTTCAAGGGGTTATGAAATAATTTTTCTAACCGATCACAACTATATGACAAATGCAACGGAATACCAAATGCCGGGAATTCTGGCAATAAATTCCGAAGAGTACACTTTTGCCAAACATATCAATGGTTTTTTTCTAAACCATACAGTAGATGCATCAGGTTTTGAAGCACAACAGGCCATTGATTCAATTAGAGCTCAGGGCGGGATGATACAGTTCAATCATCCTGTTATCGCTGCAACAAATGACTGGAGCTATAATTACTCACAATTTATGGCCTTACATGACGGTCCTGACTTCATTGAGATTCACAATGCAGGTACTGATATGATTCCATTTGCAAAATTTAACATGCAGATTTGGGATTCTCTATTAATGAGCGGCAGAAAAATATGGGGAACTGCCACTGATGATATGCACAAGCTTACCGAAGGATTGGTTATTCCGACAATAGATATCGGATGGGTAATGATACGAGCCAATTCGTTAAATCCTGATTCGATAAGAGCAGCATTAACCAGAGGCGACTTTTACGGAACAAATGGTGTTGAAATATCATATTACGCAGTTGATGGCAACATTATTAATATTTCATCCGCCAATGCCACCAAAATAAAATTTATTGGTGATAAAGGAGTAATCTTAAGTGAAGTCAGTGGTTCATCAGCTTCATATACAAGAACAACAGAGAGTTATGTCAGAATAGAGCTTGAAAAAGAAGGAATACTTGGCGTTGGTGATAAATATGCATTTACACAGCCAGTATTTTTTGATAACACTTCCAATATCACAGAAAACAATAAAGAATTTCAGCATAATATTACCAGCTATCCAAATCCTGCAACAAGTGTTGTTAATATCTGTTTCAATACTGAAAAGGAATCCAATGTAAAAATAAACATCTATGATCTTACCGGTAAATTGATAATAAATATTGAAAAAGTTATTTCAAATACAGGTTTCAATGAAATGAAGCTGGATATTTCCAGTCTGAATTCAGGCATGTACTTTTATTCGGTTAATATCAACGGATTAATCACAACGAAAAAATTCACAAAAATATAACTATTAAAAATTCATAAAATGAGAAAAATTAGAAATTATATCTGCATTATATTATTCCTTTTATCAAGTACTGGTTATTCACAACAAACTATAGATGTAAAAATTGTATCAGCAACAGATGATGCCGAAGAGTCAGTAGAAGATAATTTATTTGTGAATATTGGAGATGTTAAAACAGACAATACTGAACTTGAAATGATATATGATGATAATGTTATCAGACTATGTCATTTAAAAATAGGATTACGGTTCAGGAACATCAGCATTCCATTTGGGGCAACAATTACCAAAGCTTATATTCAGTTTACTTGTAAACAGGTAACTACCGATGTGGTTAACCTCTCTATCAACGGTCAAAACAGTGACAATTCGAACGGATTTACCGAAACCAGCTGGAATATTTCGGCGAGACCATTAACAAGCAATAGTGTCGAATGGATTCCGCAGGGATGGTACGTTGCTGATGAAGCTGGTATAAATCAAAGAACACCTGATTTGAGTAATATTGTTCAGGAAATAACAGATCGTATCCAGTGGAGCTCAGGAAATGCCATTACATTTATTATAAGCGGTACCGGGAAGTCGAGAACTGCTTATGCTTATGACGCAGAAGCACAAAAAGCACCATTGTTACATATAGAATATTCGGCTGCTGGAATTGAAGATCATAGAAGTGATAATTATGTTTCATTAAAGCCAAACCCCTGTAAAGACTATTTCAGCCTTCAGTTGAAACAGATTAGCAAGGAGGAACCTAAATTTCATCTTTATAATCAGTTTGGTTCTGAATTAACTGGATTTTCATTTTCTAATACCGGAAGTGGAGAATACCTGTTTGATGTTTCTTCAGTAGCAAGCGGGTTATATTATTTAAGTATTGAAACTGCAGTTGCAAAACAAACTGTCAAAGTAATAATTGCCAAATAATAAATAAGATGACTCCAAAAAACTCGCAAATGAATTTTCCGATTTTTAGAACAAAGGAAATAATAGCATTGTTATTTCTGATATTGTTTTTTTTGAATAATAGTTCGTTTTCGCAGGAGACAAATTTCGAAAACAGAATTTCGGTTAACCCTTTATTTAAACCTTTTTATCATGGAGTGGCTTCGGGTGACCCATTACATGACAGAGTAATTTTATGGACACGTGTAACACCTGATTCAGGACAGGGCGGAAATATTCCCGTAGCATGGAAAATTGCTGAAGACACTACTTTTCAGAATATAATTGATTCAGGAACGTTTATCACAAACCCATCAGTTGATTATACTGTAAAAGTTGATGCAAGCGGCCTTCAACCCGGCAAATGGTATTATTATGTTTTCAAAGCATTAAACCAATTCTCCGTTATAGGACGAACAAAGACGCTACCAGACGGAGATGCAGACAGCATAAGATTTGCAACTGTTTCGGGTTCAAATTATAATGCAGGGTATTTTAATGCATATCACACTCTGGCTAACCGTAATGATATTGATGCTATTTTCCATCTTGGAGACTATATTTATGAATATGCAAATGATGAATACGGAAACAACCCTAACAGGAATCTCGAACCATTGACCGAGGTGTTGAATCTTAGTGATTACAGACTTCGTTACTCACATTACAAACTTGATGAAGACCTGAAATTCGCACACCAGCAATACCCATGGATTGTGATTTGGGATGATCATGAAACTGCTAATAATAGCTATAAAGATGGAGCTGAAAATCATCAGCCGGGAGAAGGTAACTGGCACGACAGGATGGAAAGCGGAATTAAGGCATACTTAAACTGGATGCCAATAAGAGAGCAGGATACCAACAACCCTGAAAAGATATACAGGAAATTTAATATTGGTGACCTTGCGGAGATTTTCTTTCTAGAGACCAGATATATTGCCAGAGATAACCAGTCGATTGATATTGATGACACAAGCAAAACAATGTTGGGAAAAATTCAACGAAGTTGGCTGTTAAATTCTCTTGACAGCTCAAATACAATTTGGAAATTAATTGCACAGCAAGTTATGTTCGCTCCGCTTGAAGTACCTTTATATGGACCGGTAAACAAGGATCAATGGGATGGATACAGGCATGAACGCAATATTATTCAGCAGCATATTCATGATAATGATAATAATGTAGTTATACTGACTGGTGATATTCACACTTCATGGGGAAACGACCTTCCATTAAATAAGTCGTCATACAATTCTTCAAATGGTGCAGGCTCAGTGGGTGTTGAATTTGTCACGCCAAGTATTACATCTGAGTCTTTCCCTTTCAGTGTGGGAACTAATATTATTAAAGCAGCAAATCCATGGATTAAATATGTTGATATCACTAAAAAAGGATATAATATTGTCGATATTAACAAATTCAGGGTACAATCCGACTGGTACTTTGTAAACACAATTGACAATCATGATCTTACTGAATCCTATGGTGACGGATGGCTGACTAATTTAAACGAAAATCATTTAGTGCATGCTTCACAACCTGCTCAGAGAACAAAAACACCACCTGCTTTTGCTCCGTCCCACCCCTATTATGATTATTCCTCAGTAAAGGATAATACCGATGATCTGATTGTTTTTGGGTTATATCCGAATCCAGTTTCAAAATTCTTCATTTTGCAATATTACCTGGTAAATCCGCAAAATATTACTATGAAAATATATGATTTAAACGGGGTTGAAGTTTTCAATAAAAATCCGGAAAATTTGAATCAGGGTTTACATTATTCAAATATAGATATTTCATCACTCAAAAGCGGAGTTTATTTACTGGTGCTGTACAATGGTGCTAAAAAACTCCATTATGAAAAAATAATAAAAATCTAATTTATTAAAATGCGAAAAATTTACCTGCTTTCAGTTTTATTATTTCTGATATATAATGCTATCGGGCAAAACAAATATGATACAAATGATGACACCTTAAGTGATCACTCAAAAACAAATATGATTTATAATATTTTCAAAGGATTTAAAATATCTGGATATGTTCAGGCTCAATACCAGTATTTTTTCATTCCTGACACCATTGGTGGTGCAACACCTTACTTTGCAACATTTGCAGGGGGAAATTTTGCCGGCAGATGGTCGAATAACCGTTTCATGATAAGAAGAGGCCGATTAAAAATAACACATACCACAAAATTTACAGAAGGTGCGCTATCAATTGATGCAACCGAAAGAGGCATAGGTGTAAAAGACCTTTATGTTAAAGGAACTGAACCCTGGCTTGGAGCACTCAGTCTGACAGCCGGAATCCAGAACCGTCCTTTTGGATTTGAGATTGGATATTCTTCAGCTTTAAGAGAAACGCCAGAAAGATCAAGGGTAATACAAACAATTTTTCCTTACGAGAGAGATCTTGGTGCAATACTTACTTTTCAAATGCCGGATAAATCTATTCTTAGTTTTCTAAGAATAGATCTGGGAATTCTGAATGGTAATGCTATTAATTATGAATCAGACGCACACAAAGATTTTGTTGGAAGAATAAAAATCACCAATCCTATAAAGTCAAAATTTATTGACTATAGCATCGGATTTTCTGTTTATTACGGATATCTGAACCATATCAGTAATGTCGACGGCACAGGGATAACAAGAAAGTGGCTTTTCAGAATGGGTGAAATAAATGATACAGCTGTGGGAAAAACCGTAAAAGGATTTCTTGTTGACTCAAGTTTTGCTGTAGACAAAAATGACTCTGTCAGAAATTATCAACTTCAAACATTGGGAGCTAAAGTCGAAAGAAGGTATTATGGTGCTGATGCTCAGGTAAGTTTTAACTTTCCCTGGGGAAAAACAACATTGCGTGGTGAATATATCTGGGGCATTCAACCGGCCTCTTTATATAACACACTAACTGACAATTATATGTATAACTCTATGACTTCTTTTAGCCCTACTGGACCCGTAAATGGTATTTCCTTTCCTAACTTTTCACCTCCGCAGGCCAACTATGCTGTAGCGGTTAAAGCAACGGAAAACTACCACCATACTTTTGTAAGGAAATTCACAGGATACTATATTTATCTCATTCAGGATATATTAAAAACAGGACATCAAATTGTAGTGAAGTTCGATTATTATGATCCTAACACAGAAGTTAGCGGAAAAGAAATTGATTTATATTATTATAAAAAAGGAACGAATACTCCACTTGGACTTACTGCTTTATCACCTGCAGATGTTGCATACTGGACCATTGGCTTCGGTTATAACTACTATTTCAACAAACATCTTTCTGTAATGCTTTATTATGAAATAATAAATAATGAGATAACCTCTATTCCAAAGTATAATGGTGATTTGATACAGGGAAAGAACCCTTCGGCAGGATATGACAGAAATATTAAGGATAATAATCTTACAGTGAGAATGCAGTATAAATTTTAGTGCATTTCCACAATTATAATCATACACAATTCTAAATTCACCAAATCCATAATAAAAATGAAAAATCAAGTATTCCAATTCAAAGTAATTCTTACAGTAATTTTACTTATGCTTTTTGTAAGTATTAAAATTTTTGCAAACGTAAAATACATCAGGTTGTCATATCGTGATGATCCTTCTACAACGGTAGTAATCGGATGGTCCAACGATGGTTCCTCCACAAACGCAAAGGTTTATTTCGGAACAACCGATTTTGGCACAACATGGTCATCATATACTGATAATCATGTTATTGATGCTACAAATAGCTACAGAAGTTTAACAAATAATTATGCACGCTTAACAGGGCTCACTCCAAATACAGTTTACTATTTTGTAATAAAAGATGATCAGGGAATAAGTGCAAGATATTCATTTAAAACAATTACGGATAATGAAAATGACAGCATAAAGTTCATTTCCGGAGGCGACACACGAACAGGTGCACCTTTGGTTGAGGCATCAGACTGCAGAGCAAGAAGACAGAACGGCAACAGGCTTGTTGCAAAGATACGCCCTGATTTTGTTGCATTTACCGGTGATTTTATTTTTAAAGAAAATATCTTTCAGATCGATCAGTTTTGGGCTGACTGGTTGGAAGACTGGACTTTGACTTATGGTCCAGACGGTAGGATAGCACCATGTTGTGGAACTTTTGGCAACCATGAAGTTAACGAAGACCTGACTAATTTTTTTGATATTACAAATTCGGATAATTATTATGCTTTGAATTTTGGTGGAAAGCTTTTACGGCTTTATACATTAAAATCAGATGAAAGCGTCAGTGCATGTGATAACACTGCACAGCTCAATTGGTTTCAAAGTGATTTGCAGGCACATACAGGCACCTCTGCCGAACCATACTGGAAATTTGTTCAGTATCATATCCCAATGGTACCGCATGGATATTATAGTCCAAACCAACCGCAAATAGACTGCTGGGCAAATTATTTCCAGCCATATAAAGTTCGATTGTCAATGGACGGACACTCTCATGTTGTTAAATGCACATGGCCCATTGTCCCTTCAAATTCTGGCAGCTCTGAAAAAGGGTTTGTTGAAGATACTGCCAACGGTACGGTTTATATTGGCGAAGGTACCTGGGGCGCACCATTAAGGTCGAATTACTCTCCAAACAGCTGGACTCGTGACCAGGGCTCATTTGATGCATTTCAGGTTGTTTTTGTTTCAAAATATGTAACTAAAGTCAACACAGTCAAATTTGAAAATATTTCCACTGTAGGGCAGCTGACTGACGATGACTCCAAATGGATACTCCCATCAGACATATCAATATGGACACCGGCAAATGGAGCAAATGTGATATTGAAAAACCCTGATTATTCCGGGATAAAAAATCTTCATAATCAAATATATAGAAGCTCAGTAAATCCAAATCCTGCAAATAAAATTATAAATATCAGATTTAATAATTCAACAAATGATAAAAAAGTAATCGTCACAATCTGTAATGGGATGGCGAAAATAATTAAGACAATTGAAGTCACTGATTTTTCGAATACTATAAAACAGGATGTTTCTGATCTGTCAGCCGGAACCTATTTCATATACATTAAATATTCCGACAATGTTGAGTGCCATAAAATCATAATTGCTCACTAACGCCAAATTAATTGAGCAACCGGGGGATGCAAATGTATCCCCCTTATTCATCCTTATAAATAGAATTGAATAACTCTCCTAAACAATTAAAATTATTTATTTTTTAACGCGTTGTGCGGTTTAATTCGCCAAAGCATATTTTAAATGATTTAATGGT
>CAZELC010000079.1:0-10279 GCA_964512865.1 uncultured Bacteroidales bacterium | reverse complement strand
AGGACTCGAACCTATGACCTTCGGGTTATGAGCCCGACGAGCTACCACTGCTCCATCCCGCACTTTATATTTCAAAAATAGTATTACCTTTGAAATCGTTTGCAAAAGTAATATAATTGTTTGCAAAATGCAAAAAAAAAATAAAATTATGCATAAAGCAGGGTATGTTAATATTTTCGGAAATCCCAACGCTGGAAAATCAACGTTGATGAATGCTCTGATTAATGAAAAACTTTCTATTGTTACATCTAAAGTTCAAACTACCAGACACAGAATTCTCGGTATCGTAAATGAAGAAGATTATCAAATTATCTTCTCCGACACTCCAGGAATTATTACACCAAAATATAAACTTCAAAAATCAATGATGAAGTTTATCGATATTGCAATTGATGATGCTGATGTTTTTGTGTATCTGGTTGAACCTGATGAAACAAATTTCAATAATGAAGTTTTTGAAAAAATTAATAACTCAAAAACCCCTGCAATTTTAGTTATTAATAAAATCGATCTTTTTGAGCAAAAATTCATTGAATCAAAATTCGAATTCTGGAAAGATACTTTCCCAAAAGCTTATATTTTACCTGTTTCGGCACTTCATAAATTCAATATTGATGTGTTGAAAAAGAAAATTGTGGAACTTCTTCCCGAACATCCTCCATATTTTGGAAAAGATGAGCTAACCGACAGGTCAGAGAGATTTTTTGTTTCTGAAATAATAAGGGAAAAGATACTTCTGCAATTTGATAAAGAAATACCATACTCCGTTGAAGTAGTTGTTGATTCATTCAAAGAAACAGATAAACTAGTTAATATTGCTGCCAATATTCACGTTTTAAGAGAGTCGCAAAAAGCTATAATAATTGGTCATAACGGATCAGCAATAAAAAAGCTGGGCATTGCTGCCAGAAAAGATATTGAAGCATTTATAGGAAAACATATTTTTCTTGAACTTAGCGTTAAAGTATCCAAGGAGTGGCGCGATGATGATAAACAGTTAAAACGTTTTGGTTACGAAAACGAATGATTATAGTATCTTTGCAAAATAATTAAATATTAACATGTCAAATATCTTAGCAATTGTTGGTAGACCAAATGTAGGAAAGTCTACCTTTTTTAACAGACTTACAGGAGAGAAAGCCGCAATTGTAGACCCAACCAGCGGTGTTACCCGTGACAGGCATTATGGAGTTTCAGAATGGAATGGAATTAATTTTTCGGTAATAGATACTGGTGGTTATGTTATTGGCTCCGATGATATTTTTGAAGAAGAGATTGGACGACAGGTGAGTATTGCTATTGAAGAAGCCGATGTGCTTGTTTTTATGCTTGATGCGAAAGAAGGTCTTAATCTTATGGATGAGGAAGTTTCTGCAATGCTTAGAAAATCTGATAAACCTGTTTTTTATGTAGCAAATAAAGTTGATACACCAATAAAAATTCAGGAAACAAGCGAGTTTTATTCATTAGGAATTGAAACACTTTACTGTATTTCAGCTGTAAACGGTTCAGGAACAGGAGAATTGCTTGATGATGTTGTTAAACATTTCAATGAAGCAGAAATGGAAAACACCGAGGACATCCCTAAAATTGCAGTTGTTGGAAGACCAAATGTCGGGAAATCTTCTTTGATTAATGTGTTGTTGGGTATTGAAAGAAATATTGTTACTCCGATTGCCGGAACAACCAGAGATTCAATATACACAAGATATAAAGGTTTTGGTTTTGATTTCTATCTTGTTGATACTGCAGGGTTAAGAAAGAAAAGAAAAGTAAACGAAGATGTTGAATTCTACTCTACAATGCGTTCGATAAAAGCTATCGAAAGTTGTGATGTTTGTATTCTAATGATTGACGCAACTCAGGGCATCGAAGCACAGGATTTGCATATTTTCAGCTTAATTGAAAAAAATCATAAAGGTGTTGTGATTGCCGTTAATAAATGGGACCTTATTGAAAAGCAAACATCTTCAACAAAGGATTTTGAAAAAAAGATTTTGGAAAAAACAGCTCCATTTACAGATGTCCCTATAGTTTTTACTTCTGCTCTTACAAAACAGCGTATTCATAAAGCACTCGAAATGGTAAATATGGTATTTAAAAACAGAACAAAAAAAATTCCGACTTCGAAGCTCAATGATTATTTATTACCCGTTATACTTAATTTTCCTCCACCATCTACAAAAGGGAAATTTCCAAAGATAAAATTTGTTACCCAACTTCCTCTTCATTATCCGGCGTTCGCATTTTATTGTAGTTCATATCAGTATATTAAGGATTCATATAAAAGGTTTCTTGAAAATAAACTTCGTGAACAATTTGATTTTAGAGGTGTGCCGATAGAGATTTTTTTCAGAGAAAAATAAACTTGTTAGATAAAAATTCTATCATGGAAAACAACGACTCACTGAGAATTGATAAGTGGCTTTGGGCAGTGCGAGTTTTTAAAACCCGAACTCTGGCTTCAGAAGCATGTAAACATGGAAGAGTAAAAATAAACGGGACTCATGTTAAAGCCTCTAAGGAAGTGAAAATTGGAGATATTGTTATCATTGATTTAAACCCTGTAGAAAAAACATTTAAAGTTCTGGAAATTTTGAAAAACAGGGTTTCTGCAAAGCTTGTATCAGACTTTGCTGAAGACCTTACTCCACAAGAAAATTATGAAAAAGCTGATATAATTAGAAAAACAAAGCTTATTTATAGACCAAAAGGTTTGGGAAGACCTACTAAAAAAGACAGAAGAGATATTGAAAATTTCAATCATTTTATATGAAAAGAATCACGATTATTTTAGTAATACTAATTTTATTTTCGCATTTTTGTTTTGCACAGAAAAAAGATGCTACAATAGTTTTCTATAATACAGAAAACCTTTTTGATACAATTGATAACCCTCATAAGAATGATAACGAGTACCTTCCTTCAAGTAAAAAGGAATGGAATTCCAGTAAATACTTAAAGAAAATAAAGAATACCTCAAAAGTACTGATATCTGCAGATAGCATTAACCTTCCTGCAATTGTCGGATTGGCAGAGATTGAAAATGAAGGCGTATTAAAAGACCTTACATTAAAAACCGAACTTAAAAAAGGTAAGTACAATTATGTTTTTAAAGAAAGTTCCGACCCAAGAGGAATCAGTGTTGCACTAATTTATAAACCATCAGCCTTTAAAGTTCTGTTTGCAAGGAATATCAGCATAATTTCGCAGGCAACAGATAAAGAAGAAGAATCGCGTGAAATTCTTTATGTCAAAGGAGTTTTTAATAAAAAAGACACTCTCAATTTTTTTGTTAATCACTGGAAATCAAGAGTTGGTGGAACTGAAAAAACAGAACCAAAGAGAATCCTTTATGCACAGACCTTAAAAAGAATTGTCGACTCTCTATTTAGCAAAAACCCGAACTCAAGAATAATTATTATGGGAGATTTTAATGACAACCCTGATAATGTTAGCATAAGCAAGTATCTTGATGCTCAGAAGCTTCCCCTTCAGCTACAGCCAAAAACACTTTATAATATAATGATGGTAAAATTCCAAAATGGAGAAGGCTCATTATATTATAAAAGCTGGGATATGTTTGATCAGTTTATTGTCTCTTCCAACCTCTTAATTCCACAAAAGAAAACTATGCATCTTAATCTAAAAAATTACGGCGTTTTGAAAAGAGCCTGGATGATGTACACAGATAAGAACGGATTACAAACTCCTAATAAAACATATGGCGGTAGTACATATTTTGGTGGTTTTAGTGATCATTTGCCTGTTTACATAACACTTACATATTAAATAAAAAAGCCCGTGATTTAAATCACGGGCTTTTTCTGAGCAATTTATTGTTTCTGTAGCTTAAGAAGTCTTTTCTTTCTTTTTCTTTTTACTATCCAGAGGATGAAATAAGTTATAAGTAATCCTATTAAAATCAATGGCCAAATATAAATCAGACCAATGAAAAAGCCTACCAATCCTTGCCATCCTGTACCAATAGCTTTTTTAACTCTATATCCGAATGAATCATCAGGTTGTACTGTATTTGGTAACTTTTCATAAAATTTTAAATTAATGGTGCTGTATTGTGCTCTATTATCGAGATATTTTAACCTGCCTTGCGATGACTCGATTTCTTCTCTTATTTCCTGAAGCTTTGATTGAACAGCAAGTATCTCGTCAATTGATCTGGCTTTTTTCAAAATTTCAAGATACTGGTTTTCAGTTTCCTTTTTTGTTTTAAGCCTTGCAGAAATATCAACATACTCTTCGGTAACATCTTCTGCGTTAATATTTTTGCTTTCTAGGTAGATAGAGCATGAAGTAATTTCATCTACTAGATTATCAAAAGACTCGGACAAAACACGAATTACCATATCATTAGAAATTCTGTAGCCATCATTAGTTTCTTTTTCAACCGAAACAAGAGCATTGTTCTTTTTTACAAGTTCGAGTATTTTTTTTCTGCTTTCCTTATATGATTCAACCTGAAAAGCGATTTCTGCAGTTTTAATGATTTTTTGTGAAATCTTGTCTATCGAATTATCCTTCTCCTTTGTTGTGGGATTCTGTTCACTTTTTGTCGCCTCATCTGCAGCTCCTGAAACTTTGTCTGTTGCATCTTTATTATTTAGCACTGCCTCCTCCTGCGGTGATTCATCTTGCTTTTGTACCGAAGATTTGAATTTTTCTTCTGCGCTTCTTTTATTTTCTTTTGATGAACATGAAACAATTACCGAAATGCTTATAACTGAAAAAATGATTGCCAGAATATAAGACTTGATATTTCCTGTTTTCATAAAATTAAGATTTGGTTTGTAAAAAATTTTGGACTTAAAGATAATCATTAATAATTATTCCATAAAAATATTTATTTCTTTTAACGTTAATAATCAGATTATTATATTTTGACTTAAAAAATAATTAGAATTTTTCTTGACAAAAGGTGAAAAATGTATTTAACTTTGCCGCACAAAGTACTTTAAATTTCAATTATGAAAAACGAAAATGAGCACCTAAATGCATTGAATGAAATCAGGGATATGATGCAACAATCAACAAGGTTCCTTTCTCTGAGTGGTCTTTCCGGTGTTTTTGCAGGAATATTTGCGGTTTTAGGTTCAATATCTGCTTTTGTTTATTTAAATACTGATGCTTTTAATGAAAACTATTATTTACAGGCATATTCCGGCAGATCTTCAGGATTAAGTTATAATATGTTCTTTATTCTTGATGCTTTGATTGTGTTGTTTCTTGCAATAACATTTTGTTTTGTTCTTACCTCTCGTAATGCGCGAAAAAAAAATCAGCCTCTTTGGACAAAATCATCAAAGTTGCTGTTAATTAACCTTTTTATCCCTTTGATAGCTGGTGGATTATTTTGTCTTATTCTTTTATATCATAAGATTATTTTTCTGATTGCACCTTCAATGTTGGTGTTTTATGGACTTGCCTTGCTTAATGCCGGAAAATATACGCTGAAAGAAATAAGGCTTCTTGGCATAACAGAGATTATTCTTGGGCTTATCAGTTGTGTGTTTGTCGGATATGGTTTAATATTCTGGACAATAGGATTTGGTATTCTTCATATAATCTATGGTACTTATATGTACGTTAAATACGAAAAATGAATCAGGCTTTTGATATAAGCAAAATAAACAAAGTGTTTGAAAGTCGTGTGAGATTAGGCATTATGTCAATTCTTGCAGTTAATGAGGATGTTGACTTCATTACTTTTAAAAACTTGCTTCACCTTACTGACGGTAACTTATCAAGTCATCTATCGGCGCTTGAAGCTTTGGATATTATTGCCGTTAAAAAAGAGTTTGTGGGGAAAAAGCCTAAAACAACTTATCGGGTTACCGAAACCGGAAGAAAAGTATTTAATGATCATCTTAATGAGTTAGAAAAATTATTGAAATTTAATGTTTAATTCCTGATATATGAAAAAAAATGATTTGCTTTTAATTGTGTCTGTTGGATTGTACAGTTTTCTGTTCTACCATCAGACTTTTGGTCTTAATTTTCTTCTGTTTTCAGTTGCAATGACACTTGTTTATATTATTAAAGACAAGTCGTTGCTAAAGGAAAACTACTGGTATATTTCGGCTTCAGGTGCTATCGTTTCGGGATTATGCGTGATGTTATACGGAACAACACTTGCCTTTGTAGCAAATATTGTTTCATTAAGCCTTATGTCAGCATTCAGTTTGAGCCGGAAATCGTCAGTAATCCTCGCTTCTCTTTATTCCATCTACACTTATTTGTCGGTAATTGCTTATATGGTGGTGGATGCCGTTATGAGAAAAAAGCATTCCGATAAACCAATGGATACAAAATTCTGGACAAAATTCAGCATTGGTTTCGGGATATTTGTTATTATTCTTGTATTCTTTATTTTGTACAAAAACTCAAATCCTTTATTCCAGGACTTAACCAAAAAGATAAATTTTGATTTCATTAGTTGGGAATGGGTGAGATTTACTTTATTGGGGTTGTTAATAATGTATGCTTTTCTTTATGCACGTAATTTTCCCGGGTTGTATAAAAAAGATGCAGGTTTGCCCGGCATAATTGAAAAAGAATCTGTTCTTACACAAGAAAACAAGTTCTTTGGCAAAAAATTAAATTTGAACCTTGAAATTAATTCCGGAATAATACTTCTTCTCTTACTGAATATTTTGCTTTTCATTGTTAATGCTCTTGATATTGCTTACCTCTGGATAACCAAAAAACTTCCGGAAGGAATGTCTTATTCGGATTATGTGCATCAGGGAACTGGAACTCTTATTATTTCAATAATATTAGCAATTCTGATAATTCTATTCTACTTCAGAGGTCATATAAATTTCAATGAAAAGAATAAATCAATAAAAACACTTGCCTATCTGTGGATGGTACAAAACATAATCGTAATTGTTTCAACAGCATACAGAAACCTCCTGTATATTAATGAATACAGCCTTACTTATAAAAGAATAGGAGTTTACATCTGGCTGATTTTAACAATAGTTGGTGTTATTACAACAATTGTCAAAATTGGAAAACATAAATCAAATTGGTATCTTTTCCGCCAGAATGGATGGTCGTTTTATTTTGTTTTGATACTATTTGCATGTTTTAACTGGGATATGGTGATTACAAACTATAATATTAAAAATTCAAAAAACCTCGATAAAAATTATTTAATTAATCTTGGCTCTCCTGCCAATATTCCAAGTTTACTCCGGTTGCCAGAAGATGCTAATGATTTTAATGTAACATCAGATAAAAAGTATCAACGTGATTGGCAGCGTGGCGATGATTACAGAGACTACGGCTATTCTTATGATTTTAGTAATGAAAAAGGAAACTTTACAGCTACTTTGCACAAAAGAATTTTTGAGTTTTTACAAAGAAACGAAAACACCGATTGGAAATCATGGTGCTATGCTGATAATAAAGCACTTGATGAAATTCTTACACTTTCTTCCGAAGGTAAACTTAAAAAGCTGCTCCTTTTTGATAACGGAATCGAACAGGTCGGATTGCTTAACAAGCTCAATAATGTAGAATATATCGACTTTTCCAATAACAAAATGAAGAACTTCAGTGGTCTTGAAAAGTTTAATAATCTGAAAGTTCTTTATCTTACAAATAACGATATTTATAATATTGAGACTTTCCCTAAAATATCAAAACTTGAAGAGCTTGATTTAAGCAAAAATCAAATAACCAACTACTCTCCTCTTTCCGAAATCACAACACTTAAGACCTTAAACATTGCGAACAACGGAGGCGTAATTGATCTTAAATCTATAAGTCAGATAAAAAGCCTGTCGAGTCTTAATCTTTCAGGAAACGAAATCAAAGATTATTCGTTTCTTCAACAGCTTAAAAACCTTGAAAGACTTAATATAAGTGAACAAAAAAATCAGGATTTTAAGACAATTCCGGTTTTGAATAAACTCAACGACCTTGATATTTCCAAAAATAACCTTGGTTATTCAAATGTTTATCTGATTAAAATATTTGAGCAAATGAAAAACCTTAAGAAGCTTAACCTTTCAGGGAATTATATCAAGTCGCTTAATTTATTGACAAACAATTATCAAACATTATTTGATTTTTTTGCAAAGGATAAAAAAGCAAATGAAATTGAGCCAATATTTAAACAGCTTGAAGAGTTAAATGTGTCCGGCAACAGCATTGATAATATTTACTCTCTCATATACTATCAAAACCTTAAGAGCCTTGATATTTCATATAACAAGCCTGATAATCTTTACCCTTTAGTATATCTTAAGAATATTGAAAAGCTTAATCTGGCACATGTTGAAGCTGAAAATTTTGATGCTGTTTCAATGCTTAAAAATCTTAAAGAAATAGACCTTTCGGATAACAATCTTACATCAGCAAACTTCCTTAAAGGCAATAAAAGTCTTGAAGTTCTCAATCTTAGTAAAAATAAACTCAGCGATATCAGTAAACTCAATGATTTAAGCAACCTTAGGGAACTTAATATTTCCGAAAACCAAATAATTGATATCACTGTGCTGAAGAATATGAAATCGCTCGAAATACTTGATATCTCTGGCAATGGTGTGTCAGATATGACTTGTATTTATGGATTGAAAAATCTAAAACGACTTGTTGTTTCTGATATTAATTATGAAACTTTTAATAAATTGACTGAAAACCTTCCCGGAACTTTGATATATGTGAAGCATTTTATCTATGATAAAACATACAAACGTTAAAAAATTTTAATTATGGAAAAGAAAGTAAATATATTTCTGGCATTATTATATTCAATGTTGAAAACTGCTGTAGTATTCACCATAAGTTATACGCTGCTTCTGTTATTTTTTTATGACTCACTGATGAAGGTCAGTTGGCATGGAGAATTCGGATTATTTATATTTTTAGAGGGTTTTGCTTTGTGGGCTACTGTTGCTGTATATTTTTTCGGAATATTATTACCTGCATACTTTATTGATAAACAAAAATACCTTGAAATGACAGTTGGAGAAGGCGTAAAAAGATTAATGCCTGTTGTTGCCGCTGTTTCCATTCCTGCCGTTATATTACTTATTGCAGGTATTGCGGGAAAAGGAGCCGAGGAGTTCTCATTCATGACAATTACTGCGGTGAATATTCTTATTACTTTGCAGGTTGGGCTTGTTTTGTTTTTTATACAGATAAATACGATGAAGAATGCAAAATAAAACTAAGAAGACAATCCTTTTTGTCATCATTTTTTCGATTGCAATGGCGTATCTTGAGTCGGCAGTCGTTGTTTACATCCGTGCATTGTATTATCCTGAAGGATTCAGTTTTCCGATGAAGATTATTGATGAAAAGATATTACTGACAGAGTTTTTCAGGGAGTTTGCAACCATGATCATGTTGTTAAGCATAGGCGTTTTTGCAGGCAGAAGAGCAATTGAACGATTCGCATATTTTATATTTTCATTTGCCATTTGGGATATATTTTATTATGTATTTCTGAAAGTAATTCTTAACTGGCCTGAAACACTATTTACATGGGATGTACTGTTTTTTATTCCAACAACCTGGATTGGACCGGTAATAGCGCCGGTTATCAATTCGCTTATGATGATAATACTTGCGTTGATAATAATATTTTCTGTAGAAAAGACAGGAAATGCAAAAATGGGAAAACTTGTATGGGCTTTACTTGTGGCGGGTTCTTTAATTGTGATATTATCATACACTATCGATTACTCTCGTTTCATTCTTGAAAAGTTTTCATTTGGCGAACTTTTCAGCACAAATAGTAATAAGGAAGTAATGGAATATGTGACAAAGTATATTCCTTCCGAGTTTAATTGGCTGATATTCGGTACCGGTGCATTAATGCATGCAGTTGGGATTTATTTGGTTTATAAGCAAAATCTGAAAAAATAAAAGCATAAAATTATTTACTGATAGAGCGCAGAGACGCTTAGATTTCCAATATTCAACACATTGTAAAATAATTAACTGCTTAAGGTTTATAAGTTTAGAAAATTTGAGTTTTCCGAAAAAAATAATCCAATACTTTTGCATAAAAAGTAAACCGAATGTTTCTGATACTTTTATCTTTAGCTGCTTTTATCATTTTTCTAGTCCCAAGAGGCGCGAAATCCTATTTCAGCCTTTTTCTGAACCTCGGACTTGCAGCTATATCTTGTTACTTTTCGGTAAACGTACTTATTAGCGGTGTCAGTTACTCTGAAATACTGCCGTTTCAGATGTGGGGTAATAATATTCAACTACTTATAGATCCTGTTTCGGCATTGTTTAT
>CAZELC010000078.1:0-10359 GCA_964512865.1 uncultured Bacteroidales bacterium | reverse complement strand
CTGTTGAAGGTATGAAGCTATCCGGATTCATATCAAGTGCGTAGAAATTTTTTTGAGTTTCTTTGATAGCCATTTGCGGCGATGATAACTGAATTATTTTATTTGGATAATTTGGAGAAAATCTGATAGTTACACCACCATCAACAATGTATTTTCCAAGTCCAAATGCAATATTTACAACACCCTCGTCAGCTTTTTCTGGGTAAATAGGGTAAAAATTAATTGAACGTGCAACACCGGATATCGTTGGGTAGAACTTATCGCTGTAATTAGTGCCGCAAACTTCCTGTAAAACAATTGCCATTTTTTCTTCATCAATTACATTAGACGTTGCCGACATATATGCTTTACTATCTTTAAAAAATACTGAGGCATAAACACTTTTTATTGCGCAACTTAAGTTCTCAATCATCTTTTTTTCATCAGCAACCTTTGGAATCATATAGGTTGAATATATTCCGGCAAAAGGTTGATAATGTGAGTCTTCTAGCAAACTGGATGATCTGATTGCAACAGGATTCCTTACAACTGAAATAAAAGCAACTAAGTCTTCGTGAATCCTGTATGGTAGTCTTGCTTTAATAAAATGGTCAAGAATCTCTTCGTCAGTGATATCTGACAACCCAATCTGGTATAATTCATTCGACTCCATAAACTCATCAAAAATGTCGGTTGCAAGAACAATTGTTCGCGGAATTGTCAAAATCACGTTATCATATTTGTCAAACATCCGATGTCTTTTTATTACTGAGTCGATGAATGCCAAACCTCTGGCTTTTCCACCAAGTGAACCATTACCTATTCGTGCAAAGAAAATATACTCATCAAAGCTAGACCGGTTAAATTCAGCAATAATTCCCCTGCTTTTATTAAACCGAAATCCCGCAATTGAATCAAAAATGTATCTTTTTATTTCATCAATATCATTAAAGTCTTCCGGTCTGGCATATTTGAACATTTCTGCAATAGGAAAAAGCGCTCTTGCATTGAGCCATTTTGAAAAATGATTCTGCTCAATATGATATTTGAAACTTTCATCAGGTACTTCAAAAATCTTCATTTGTAAAGTTTGAAGATCTGATGCTCTGTCAATTTCTTCATTTGTTTCTGGATTTCTGAAAACGAAATCTCCAAATGCCAAATACTCATTTAAAAACTCTCTAACTTCAAGTGAAAGTGTTTTAGAGTGCTTATGAATGAAATTGGTTTTTAGGTCTTTAGCAAGCTCTGCATTAGCAATATCTGAAGATTGAAGCAAAATTGGCATAAATTGATCATCCAGCCTGATTTTAAAAATAAATTTCAAACCAGCTTGTTGATCCATTTCTCCATTCCTTGAATAACTCATGTCAGTTATTACTCCCAGCAGGTTTTTCTTATACTTTTCATAAAGAACAATAGCTTCCTCATAATTCTGAGCCAATAGTACTTTTGGTCGCCCTCTCATTCTTAGCATCTTTTGGTGTTCATTAAGACCTTCAGTCATAAACTCTCTTGACTGCATGAAAATGGTTTTGTACAATGTAGCAAGGTAACTTGAGTAAAATCTAATCGAATCTTCAACCAATAAGATTGCTTGTACTCCAACTTCTTCAATATCATTTTGGACATTCATCCTGTCTTCAATAAGTTTAATGATTGCAAGCAGAATGTCGGCATTTCCAAGCCATGAGAAAATGTAATCAATGGCTGCCAGGTCTTTTTTCCCGATTTTTTGAGAAATTTCACGCGAAAAAGGAGTAAGGACTACAATTGGTTTTTTGGGATATTTGGATTTAATCTTTTTTGCTAACTCAAAAGGGTCGCCGACACTTAGCATAGTAATAACAAGGTCGATATTTTCTTTGTGCATTATTCTAAATGCTTCTTCAGAGCTTGAAGCATGAATAAATCTTGGTGGATATCTTAGATTTAGTGAAACATACTCGTTAAATATCTGCTCATCTATTCTTCCGTCTTCTTCAAGCATAAAGGTGTCGTAATTACTGCTAATCAAAAGAACATGATAAATTCTTTTTTGCATCAGTAATTTAAAAGAAGTGTCCTGAAAATAATATTTCTTGGTTGTTAGCGCTTTGTGACCATACATCATAATGATAATTTTTTATTACCTGCTATAAACAATAATCAATGGTCATAAAAATAATAAGTTTTTTTCATGAGGGAAGTAAGCAAAATACTTAATTTCAGAATTATATTATTACTCTGATTGCGCTCTCTGGATTTTCTAAGTCAAATTTTATTAAGGATAATAATTCTCCTTCTAATGCGGCAGAGTATGACCAGGTATTTTTAAAGTTCTGTTTCCAAAAGCCTGTAATTCTGGATGATTCGTGAATATGCCCGTGCAAGGTAATCAATGGTTGCTTTTCTTCAATAAACCTTTGTATTGCTATGCTCCCGACATGAACATCAAGTGGGACGTGTTCAAATTTAACACCATCCAATGCAGCTCTGTCTAAATATGAATTGTATGGAGGAGCATGGAAAAGAAAAACTGAATTTTTGAGATCATGACCATCAGTCATTAATTTAAGGTCATCCATTATAGTTGAATATGATAATACATCTTCACTTATTTCAACGGTATATTTTCCTTCATTTGGGTGAATGCAACCGGGGTCAACAAATCTTGAGATATCATATTTTTCCCAATCTTTTAAAATAAAAGGAGTTGGAGGAACATAGCCATAACCGTAAAATCTATATTTTCCATGATCGGCAAATTTACAGTTAAGATATTCCCATATTTCCTGCTTCTGATAATTTATTAAATCTGATTCAGTGCACCTTGCATCGTCGTTTCCAAGAATAATAAACAATCTTGGATATGCGCTACCCATTTTTAATTTCATTTTTCGACAATTGGGAGCAAGGAAATCTTCAAAAAAGGAAGTATTTCTTGGTGGCAACAAATCTCCTCCAAATAATACTATTGAAGGTTTCTCTTTCTCTATTTCAGAAAACAACTTTTCATAACGGTTTATTTTGCCATGAAGATCAGAAACAAAATAGCATAATGTGTTTTGTGACATTATTTATCAGATTAATTTGTAGTTTTTGAAACCTCCAATGTGAATCCCTGTTTTTTTGTAAATATAATTAAGAAATTTTATTTTTGGAGAAGCTTTTACCTTTTTAACAGGATCAAATGTAAACGTCCAGTTCTTTTTATTAATTCTATTTCTCATTACTTCAGGATGTTTACCGGTGAACTTAGATAAAGTGTCAATTATGTGATAATCAAATTCATCATAAATTTTAACATTTTCATTTACCCAATTATCATCATGCCATAATTTTTCAAATTCTTTTCTTTTCTCCATCTGCACCTTTGGTTCTTTCACCCAACCGTAATGATAAATTGTGGCATCAATGCGCTTTACCTTTAAAACATTTCCGTTTTTTCTGAAGCTCATGGCATCTTTCCATGAGCGGATCGTTTTGTCATTTCTTATTATCCGAACCTCATCCTTGATCCATTTATGCGAGTCGGCAATATAATCATAAGATCCAAAGAAGTTAATATGTTTGAAAAGCAAACCCTCAACTCTTTTATCATCAAGCCATTTTTCCATTGCTACATTTATTGCAGGAATATCTTCTTCCGAAAAAACTTCATCTGCTTGAAAATAAAATGCCCAGTCAGAATTTTCCGATACTGCGTCTAGCGCTTTATTTGTTTCAATTGCCAGTACTTTTCCGCCTTCTCTCAAATTATCGTCCCATATTGTTTCAATAATTTTAATTTTTTCTGATCCGATTCTGTCAATCAACCCTAGGGTGTCATCATCTGAATTTCCCACAGCAACAATTACTTCATCACAAGCCGGCAAAACAGATTTTATTGCTTCAACAATAGGATAATCATACTTTATAGCATTTCTTACAAAAGTGAAACCTGAAACTTTCATATTTGGACTGTTATTAATAACAACAAATTTACTAAAATTACGAACATGTCCAAATCCTGTTTTAATATCAGGGATCTGTTTGAATTGAAATTTCCTTTATTTTAGTACCTGCTGATTTAAGCCTCAACCAATAAAGTTCACCTTTTGCGAGTACGAGGTCTGGCAATTTATATCTGTATGATTGTAGCCCGACACCAAATTCTACATCTTCGAATATTGTTCTGATTTTGTTTCCAAAATTATCGTATAAAATAAAACTGACTTTCCCGGGAGATTTCATAATCCATTGAATTTCACCCTCAAATTTCACATAATTGCTGTCAGCTTTCGGATATGAATAATCATAAATATATCCTGTTTCTTTTTTATTTATACCCTTTAAAGCGTAAACATATTCCTGAAGCTTTTTTGCGCGGTCTTTATCGCCGGAATATGTTCTGATATTATCAGGTGACATATTGTCGGTAAATACCCAAATTGCTGCCTGGCCGGCATCGTTTTGAACTTCAAGTTCTTCAATCATTTTAACTACTTTTAAAAGTTTATCTTCTACGAAATTTCCAAATTTGTAAAGTGAACTTGCAGAAGGGGAACCATTACTTAATTCTCCACACATTGCATATATTGTAAAATCAGAACTTTCACTTGGATTAAGCGAAATCATTTCTGTTTTGGTTATAATCATATCCTGTACGCTATCATAAACACATTTTAGTTTTCGCCCACTTTCCATCTTTATTTCAAGTTTTCCATAAGTGAGGTTTTTAATTCGCAAGTTAATGCATTTGCCCCAATAAGCACTTGTGTTTTCTGGTGTGTAACCTCTTCCTGAAACAATCACTTTTATGAGTTTCTTATTTATGGCATCTGTGATCAAATATGAATTTCCCGAAACGCTTCCTGATGATAACTTTGTTATCGTAATGAAAGCAATAATAATAAAAACTACCTTTTTCATAACACATAAGTTTAGATTTATAATTATGGTAGTTTTATTTCATTCTTAGAGTTTTTTAAATAACGATAGTTAATTGCAATAATTGCCTAAGTGTTTTTGTTGGTTAATAAATTCAGAAATGAAAAGGTAAATTTTCAAAATAAATCTTATTGGTATATTTGCAAAAAAAATTATTAATGTCAGACAGCATTATTTTGTCTTCTGCTTATTTACCTCCTGTTTTATATTTTGCTGTTGCGATTAGGAGTAATTCGGTGTTTATTGAAAAACATGAAGGATTTGTTAAACAGACTTTCCGGAACAGATGTTATATCTATAGTGCAAATGGTAAACAAGCTTTAGTGGTTCCGGTTATCAGAAAAAATAATACAATAATTACTGATGTAAAAGTTGATTATAGTTCAAACTGGAATAAATCACACTGGCGTTCGATTGAGTCGGCCTATAATAAATCACCATTTTTTCTATATTATTCTGACTATTTTAGGCCTTTTTATTCGAAAAAGTTCATTTTTCTATTCGACCTAAATATTGAACTTACTGAATTGATATTTAAACTTTTAAAATCAGAAAAAAGTTTGCTTTTTACTGAAAAGTTTAGTAAGGAATTTAATGATTGCTATGATTACAGGAATATTATTTCTCCTAAAAATAAAAATCCTTATTATACACTAGAAGATGATTACAATCAGGTTTTCAATGAAAAATTCGGCTTTTTGGAAAACCTTAGTATTGTTGACCTTATTTTTAATATGGGAAATTTTTCCAAAGAATATTTGTTAAACTCAAATCCAAATATTATTTAGGATATTCAATCCTGATATGGTAAATATTCATAAGGCGGTTTTTAAAGATACTTTTAATCTTCGCAATATCTTTAAATGTTATATCAGCGTTTTTGAATTGATTATTATCAATTTGTTTTTGAATAATGTTGTCGACCAGATCGTTAATTTTGTTTCTGTCAGGTTGTTTTAAGCTCTTTGAAGCGGCTTCAATAGCGTCTGCCATCATTACAACTGCTGTCTCCTTTGAGTTTGGCAAAGGTCCTTTGTATGAAAAGATATTCTCGTCAATTTCAAGATTTGAGTTTTTATAGAGGTTGTAAAAATATTCTGTTTTCTTAGTCCCATGATGAGTTCTTATAAAGTCAATGACCTGTTCTGGAATCTTGAATTTTTTTGCTTTTTCTACACCTTTATCAATATGACCTGTAATAATTTTAACACTTTCTTCAATACTTAAATCATTATGAGGGTTAATTCCTCCAATTTGATTTTCTGTGAAATATGCAGGGTTGTCAATTTTACCTAAATCATGATATAGCGCTCCGGTTCTTGTTAACAAAGGATTGCCTCCGATTCTGAAAACTGCTTCTTCTGCTATATTAGCAACCTGAAGCGAATGTTGAAATGTGCCTGGCGCACGATATGATAATTCACGTAAAGCCTTATTGTTAATATCTGACCATTCAATTAATGAAATATTAGTAACATAGCCGAATATTTTTTCATAAATAAATATCAGAGGATAAGACAATAACGTTAATGCAGCACTTCCTGCTAAAAGAACGAAATTATCTGTGCTAATATTTTCAAAGCTGCCGTCTTGCATCAGATTAAGCCCAATATATATTATACTGTATGATGAAAAAACATAAACTGACGTAAGGAAAAACTGGGATCTTTTATCAATCCTGACCATGCTTATTATCGCTACAATACCCGAAACAAGCTGAAGAAATATGAATTCAAATGCATTTGGAATTAAAAAGCCAATAATTATTACAGTAATAAGATGTACAAATAATGCAAGCCTTGTGTCAAAAAATGCCCTGATGATAATTGGTACAAGACATATAGGAGCAATAATTATAAATTCATTATTGAATTTTTTAAGTAAAATTGCTATTGTTAGCACCATAAGAAAAATAACCGATAAAATAAGTAGTACTTTTTTGTTATCATTCAGGATATCAACCCTGAACATAAGCAAGAATAGCAGTAAAATAATAAATGATAAAGTTATCAGTATAAATTGCCCACTCATAATAATAAGTGAACCGGAAGAGCTGACTTTCATGCCTTCGTATTCATGTTTTAATGATTCAATTATCTGAAATTTTTGATCGGAAATCAGTTCTCCTCTTGAAATAATCCGTTCTCCTTTTTGTATAATACCGCGTGTCAATGAAATATTACTGATCTGCAAAGTCCTTTCTTTAAATGTTGTTTCCGGATCATAAGTAATGTTTTGAACCATTGATTCGTTGAGCAATGAGATTATAAACGACTTTTCAATATTATTATGTTTTTCGACGCTTTTATTAATAAATAAATTTGCTGAAGCTATTGTGAATAAATCTTCAAGATAAGTTTCCACAGATGTTTTGTTTTTTATAATATATACTGAAAAATCTTGCGGTTTTCCTTCCAGTTCGGGGCAATGCTGTATTATGCCTTTTGAAAATACAGAGTCAAAAATGTCAAGACATACTTTTAAATTATATTCTTTGTTGCCAGCTGTTTTTTTCTCGATATTCCATTTTCTTTCAAAATCAACAATAAGCTTATTTCTTTTTTCAATAATAATGCCGTTGTTGAAATTAAAAAAAGGTTTAGTGTTCTCAAGAATTGAGTTTTTTTCTGCTTCTATTTCAGAGGGCGATTTTTTTATCGAAAAATCAAATGGCGCTAATAAATCAGAATATTGCCATGGTTTATTCTTTTGAAAATTATATCTGAATTTATAATCTTTAGGAAAAATCGTAACAATCAACAGGATTGTTATTAAAAATAAAAATACTTTGACTATTATGCCTGAATTATTTTTTATTTTTGATAAAATATTCATTGATTTCAGTATTTTAATAATACGAAAATATAAATATTTTGGAACTCTTTGCATTATTATCTTAAGAATTACATTTGAAATGGAATATGGTATTTGTAACCTTAGTGTAGTACCTGTTAGAAATGAGCCTTCTGACAAGTCAGAAATGATTTCCCAGCTTTTGTTTGGAGATTTTGTTAAGATAACTGAGAAATACAAAAACTGGATAAAAGCTATTGCGGTTTTTGATGGTTATGAAGGTTGGATAGACATTAAACAGTGCGAAAATGTCAGTGAAGAATTTTTTCTGGAAAACCTAAATAATAAAAATCTGATTCTTGAGAGCTGCTCAGACATTATTGATAATTATAATAATTGCATAATAAAAGCTGTGACCGGCTCTTCACTGCCATGCAACAATGGGGATAGTTTTATTATTAATAAAAATAAATATAAGTTTAATAAGCAAAACATTTATAAAGCAGATCTTACAATTGACGAAATAGCTCTTAAATATTTGAATTCGCCATATTTATGGGGTGGTCGTTCTCCATACGGCATTGATTGTTCTGGTTTTACTCAGATGGCATATAAAATATTTGGTATCAGTTTAAAGCGTGATGCATATCAGCAGGCTCAACAAGGTAAACAGATTGATTTCTTAACTGAAGCTCTTCCCGGAGATTTGGCTTTCTTTGAAAATGAGGATGGGAAAATAATTCATGTTGGTATTATTTTGCATGATAATAAAATAATACATGCATCGGGAAGAGTAAAAATTGATAATATTGACCACGAAGGAATATACAGTCTTGATTTTAAAAAATACACTCATAAGTTGAGATTTATAAAGCGAATGATTTTTTAATGGTATAATTATTGAAAAAATTGAAAAAAACTTCAAATGAGACACCTTCAATTTACATTTATTATTTTGCTGATTCCTGTTCTGAGCTTTTCACAGGTAAAAAAAAATAGTAAAAATCAAAATAATCAGGCAAGCGGTGATTCAATTTCGGTGCAGGTTCTTGACGAAGTCAAAATATATAGCGCTATGATTTTTTTAAATAAAATAGAAGCTATCAAATATTCGAAATTGGTTCGTGATGTTAAAAGAGCTTATCCTTACGCAAAAATTGCTGCTGAAAAAATGAAAGAGTATAACATTATTGTCAGCAATGCAAAATCAAAAAAAGAGCGAAAAAAACTGATGAAAAAAGCCGAAGAAGATTTAAAATCTCAATTTGAAAAAGATATTAAAAACCTGACAGATAATCAGGGGAATATTCTTGTAAAGTTGATAGATCGTGAAACCGGTAACTCATCTTATGATATTATTAAGGAGTTTAGAGGTTCGTTAATGGCTACATTTTGGCAGTCGGTAGGAGTTTTATTCGGTTATAACCTGAAATCGACTTATGACCCAAATGGAGAAGACAAAGAGATAGAAGATATTGTAAAAAAGATTGAAAGTGGTGAATTGTAATTATTTACCTCGTCCTTGAAGAATAATCAGAATAGTATAGATTAAAATCTTAAAGTCCATTGCAAGTGACATGTTCTCAATATAAAGAATGTCAAATTTTAGTCGTTGCACCATTTCTTCAACATTTTCAGCATAACCGAATTTGACCTGACCCCAAGAAGTAATACCTGGCTTAACTTTCATTAATAATCTGTAATGAGGTGCTTTCTGTAAAATCTGGTCAATAAAAAACTGCCTTTCTGGTCTAGGTCCGACCAAGGACATGTCGCCCTTAAGTACATTAAAAAACTGTGGAGTTTCATCTAATCTTACTTTTCTTAAAAACTTCCCAAAAGAGGTTATCCTCGGGTCGTTTTCACTGGATAATTGTGGGCCGTTTTTTTCCGCATCTACATACATTGAGCGGAATTTGTGCATTAGAAATGGCTTACCGTGCAAACCTATCCTTAAATGAGAATAAAATATCGGACCTTTAGATGATAACTTAACTCCAATGATAACAAACAGATAAATGGGTATTAATATTATAATCGCTATTATTGAGGCAACAATATCAATTATTCTTTTTAGTGACTTTTGCCATGGAGGCATCAAGTCAGGTGATATTTGAATTAATGGTGCATGAAAAATTGACGACATTTTTACACTTCCAAGTAAAATATCTTTCATGTCAGGTATTATTTTTATTACAACATCTATATCGTCCAGAAGTGTGATTATCTCTTCAATATGTTTATGTTCAGACCTGTCAATAGCTATAATAACTTCTTCTATTTTGTTATCACTTATTATCTTTTTGAGGTCTTTTAATTTACCGAGATGCGGTATATATTGCGAAAGTTGATGTTCATTCTTGCCGTTGACATCAACAAATCCAATAAACTTATTTCCTGCCGATTTATATTGATTTTCTATTTCATTATAAATAGCTGAAGCTTTACCATTTGACCCAATAATCAATGTGTTGAAGCCAATTATTTTATGATGAATTTTGTATGCTGTAATTGATGAAAGGAAGAATCTAAAAAGTGCAGTCAGTGAAAAATGTAATAGGAACAAAACAATGAAATAACGATAATAATTTTTATAATTCAGTACCTGATCATCAAGAATTAAAATGAAGAAAATAATGATTACCCCTATAATGCTAATCATTAAAGTCTGGCTAA
>CAZELC010000077.1:0-10591 GCA_964512865.1 uncultured Bacteroidales bacterium | reverse complement strand
CACTACTGAAGCTCCGACCAAAGTAGTTTTCGTTTCTTTATCAATAACCTTCCCGCTGATTGTGTGTGTATGGTTTTGTGAAAATGCTATATGGCAGACTAATATCATTATTAATATGCACAATACTCTTTTCACTTCGGTGTTTTGTATTAATGTTGATAAAGATAAAAATTTTATCTTTTCTTATAATGGTGTTGATCTAATTTTATCAGTTAAAAAAATACCCCGGCATTAGAGTCGAGGTATTTTCAGATAATTCAATATCTTATTTTTTATTTTCAGCACATTGAGTCAACTCTGCACATCAGATTTCTGTCACCGTATGCATCGTCAATTCTGGTTACTGTTGGCCAGTATTTATCATTAGTTGACCAAGGCATTGGGAAAGTCGCTTTTTTTCTTGAATATGGTTTATCCCAATTATCATCAGCAATCATATCAGCAGTATGCGGTGCTTTTTTGAGAAGATTATTTTCTTTACCTGCAATTCCGTCTTCTATCTCTTTTATCTCTGCTTTAATTGCTATCATTGCTTCAACAAATCTGTCAAGTTCAGAAAGTGGTTCGCTTTCAGTAGGCTCAACCATTAAAGTGCCGTGAACAGGGAATGCAACAGTTGGAGCGTGGAAACCGTAATCCATAAGCCTTTTTGCAATATCAATTGCCTCAACGTTTGCTGTACGCTGGAATTCATTGCAGTCTAGTATCATCTCGTGTGCACACCTTCCATATTTTCCAACATATAGAACTTTGTAATGGTCTTCCAAGCATGCTTTTAAATAATTTGCAGTAAGTATTGCATATTTAGTAGCTTCAGTCAGACCTTCACCGCCCATCATTTTTACATACCCGTAAGAAATTGGTAATATGCTCACGCTTCCGAAAGGAGCTGATGAAACAGCATGGATGCCTTTTTCACCGCCAATATTTGCGAAAACATGGTTAGGAAGGAATGGTTTTAAGTGAGCAGCTACTCCGATTGGTCCAACACCAGGTCCACCACCACCATGAGGCATTGCAAATGTTTTGTGAAGGTTAAGGTGACAAATATCAGCACCAATCATCCCAGGGCTTGTAAGACCGACCTGAGCATTCATATTTGCACCGTCCATATAAACCTGTCCACCGTTATCATGAATAATTTTTACGATATCAAGTATCTCTTCTTCAAAAACGCCGTGAGTTGAAGGATAGGTAACCATTAGGCAAGACAAATTATCTTTGTGCATCTGGGATTTTTCTCTCAGGTCATTAACATCAATATTTCCTTTCTCATCACATTTTACAACTTCTATTTTCATTCCGGCCATTGCAGCACTTGCAGGGTTGGTCCCGTGAGCTGAAGAAGGAATTAGAACCACATTTCTCTGAGTGTTACCATTGCTGTTATGATATGCACGTATAACCATTAACCCTGTATATTCACCGGCGGCACCTGAATTTGGCATAAATGAAATACCTGCAAAACCTGTTATTTCACAAAGAGCTTTTTCAAGTTCGGTAATTAATATTTTATAACCTTCAGCCTGATTTTCCGGAACAAAAGGATGAATAGCGCCGAATTCAGGCCAGCTGATAGGCATCATTTCAACAGCTGCATTAAGTTTCATTGTACATGAACCCAAAGGTATCATCGATCTGTTTAAAGAAAGATCCTTAACTTCAAGTTTCTTAATATATCTCATCATTTCTGTTTCAGAATGATATGTGTTGAAAATAGCATGAGTAAGGAAAGAAGAAGTTCTGCTGAGGTTTGGCTGGATTGTGTTTATCTTACGGCATTCTTCCGGAACACAAACAAATTTGCTGAATACTTGATTGTTGGCTTTTGCAAAGATTGAAAGTATTGTGTTAATTTCGCATAAAGTTGTTGTCTCATCAACTGAAATTCCTACATGGTTCTTATCTATATAACGGAAGTTCATGTTGTTTTCAAGAGCATGAGCTTTTATGTTCTCAACATTTACATTATCCGGAATTTCAATACAAACTGTATCGAAAACGAATTCATTGACCTGTTTATAACCATACTTTACAACTTCTGAGGCAAGAACACCTGTGAGAATATTGATATGTCTTGCAATTTCTTTAATGCCGTCCTGTCCATGATAAACCGCATACATTCCGGCCATAATTGCCATTAATGCTTGTGAGGTGCAGATATTTGATGTGGCTCTTTCACGTTTTATATGCTGTTCACGTGTTCCAAGTGCCATACGAAGTGCTCTGTTACCTCTTGCATCTACCGAAACACCTATTATTCTGCCGGGAATATTTCTTTTATGCTTTTCTGTTGTAGCAAAATATCCTGCATGAGGACCTCCGTAACCCATCGGCAGACCAAAGCGCTGTGCATTTCCGACAACTACATCAGCTCCCCATTCACCCGGAGGTGTAAGCAATGCAAGTCCTAAAAGATCAGCTGCTACAACAATACTGGCATTTATATTATGAAGGTTTTCTGTGAAAGCAGAATAATCATTTACAAGTCCCTTTTGATCAGGATATTGAACTATTGCGCCAAAAACTTTTTCACTGAGTGAATAGGTCCTGAAATCTCCTAAAGCGAGTTCAATACCAAGAACTTCAGCTCTTGTTTTTAATACATCAATTGTTTGCGGAAGAACATTTTCATCCACAAAGAATAAATTGAAATTATTCTTTACTGCTTCACGGCTCCTGCTGTTAAATAACATAATCATTGCTTCAGCAGCTGAAGTTCCTTCATCAAGTAATGATGCATTTACTATTGGCATAGAAGTCATATCTGCAATAACTGACTGGAAATTGAGCAATGCTTCAAGTCTTCCTTGAGATATTTCTGCCTGATATGGAGTATATGAAGTGTACCATCCCGGATTTTCGAGCACATTGCGGAGTATAACACCTGGAGTTATTGTATTATAATAACCAAGTCCGATATACGACCTGAATAATTTGTTTTTTGAAGCTATATCTTTGATATGACTTAAATATTCATACTCATTCATCCCTGCAGAAAGATTCAGTGAGTTTTTTAATCTTATAGAACCAGGGATAGTTTCATCAATTAGTTTTTCAACACTTGAAATACCAATTTTTTCAAGCATTTTTTTTGTTTCTTCTTTTCCCGGTCCATTGTGGCGATAGTAAAAATTGTTTGTTAACATCTTTTTTAATATTTTAAAATTTTTAATGTTTTTGAATTATTTTCGTATTGCAAATTTAAAGATATTTAAAGAACTATTTGTTTTTGAAACGGAATTTTATTTAAAAAGAATAATATAATTTATAAATGAAAAATACAAAACTTATTTCGTTGATTGTCTTTTTGTTAATTTGTGTTTCAGCTAAATCGCAAGACACTGTGCAGATGTTAAATGGTGAAAAGCTACTCGTCAAAGTAAGAGATGTTGACATGAAAAGCAATCTTGTTGTTGTTGAATTTACAAAAAATAGTAAGCTTAAATCGAAGATAATTCCCACCACTGATGTTTATAATATTCACTATTTTGACGGAACAATAAAACCTGTTTATAAAATGGACAGCGTTGAGGGATTTGATCTTACTTATGATGAAGCCGGAAAATTTGTTCAAGGGCAGCAATTTGCAATGAAGAACTATAAAGCGCCATGGATAACAGCGACATCAGCTGTTGTGGGTGCTGCATCGCCATTGGTATTGCAGTTTTTTTACGGACTTATTGTTCCTACTGCATATACAGGAGTTATGGGCTTGACAAAACCTTGCATGAAAAAATGGGATAAAAAATATCCGGAGCAATTCAACGATAATTTTTTTAAATCCGGATTTGTGAAACAGGCACGTAAAAAAAGAGTAATGAATGCTGTTTACGGAAGCTTGATTGGCATTGGCGTTTCGGCAATTACTACAGGAGTCGTTCTCTATGTCAGAAATAAATAGAACTTGAGCTTTGCAGTTCATTTTTTACTTTTTGGATTTATCAATAAAAGATGCAATTACAAAGTATAAATCCTTTTTAAAAGAAAGTAAATGCGAAAAAGAATAATCTTACCTTTTTTATTATTATGTATTATCGATTTTGCATATTCACAGGATACATTGCTTCTTGTAAATGGAAAGAGAATAGTTTGCTGTGTTAAGGAAGTCAGCGAAAACCATAAACTTATTTTTTATGAAGTAGTTGGTAAACGAGGGCCAAAATATAAATATATCGATTTCTCCGAAGTTTATATGATAAACTATCAGTTTGGTACCAAACAAAATATTTACAAACAAGATTCTATTAAAGGGTTTAATCTTACTTTTTTTGAAGTCGGAAAATTTATTGAAGGAGAGCAGTTTGCAATGAAAAATTATAAAGCACCATGGGTAACTGTAGGCGGAGGTGCTGTAGGAGCTGTTACTCCGGTTGCTTTACCGGTTTTATATGGACTTGGAGCGGCTATAGGTTATGTTGGAGCTTTTGCTATTATTAAGCCTTCCAAAAATAAATGGGAAGATAAATATCCGAAATTGTTTGAGGATAAAGCTTTTAAAAACGGGTTCACAACTCAGGCACGAAAGAAAAGAATTATGAACTCAATTTATGGCAGTTTAATTGGTTTTGGTATTGCAGCAATTACAACAGGAATTATTTATTCTGTCGATAAGAAAAAATAAAAAAGGCTGTCTCACTACTGAAACAGCCTTTAAAAAATTTAACCTTTATTATTTAATAATATTAATCTTTTTATTAATAATTTCACCGTCTTTTAATATTCTTACTATATATGTTCCTGATGGGAGTTCAGAAATATTAAAAGTCTGAATAAAGTCTGCATTTTCATTTCTATTTATCAGTGTTCCAAAGATATTATAAATCTCAATAATTGCATCCTTAGCATTATCAACATAGAGAATATTTCGTGCAGGGTTTGGGTAAACACTGATTTCAGAACTGTTATTTTCTGCGATGCCTGTTGAAATATCTATAAGAATATCATCAAGCATTAGATATGCCATGTTAGCAGCGCTCTTGCAATGGAATCCTATAAAATATGAACCAGAAGACGACACTGTAAAAGTTGTTGATGATAAAGGATATGTTGTATCAGAAATGGAAGGAAGATCAACAATTTGAGTTGTCATACCTGCTACAGAGTTTGTTGTGCCAATGTTTACATTCAACCCCTCTGGGTAAGTATTTAGCAAAGCTCTATAATAGAATTTTAGGATATAGTTAGTTCCTGCTGACAAATTTAAGCATTTCGTGAAAAGCCAGTCATTAGCTGCAGTAGTTTCATCAGTATTATATCCGTATGCAGCGAAACCAGTACCTGAATGCGCATATTTTGCACCGGTGTAAATACCCCAAGTAAAATTATCAGTATTAGCGTCAAGTATTGACCACCCTGTCAAATCTTCATTATCTTCAAATCCCATTGAATATGGAATTGAAGCAGACCCTACTGATAAGTATGAAGTTGTAGTATCATTCGTATGATTAGCATCACCTGGTACTGATGTATAAGCTTTAATTACATAACTTCCGGGAACTGAAAGATTTGCTGCATTTGCACCTGAAAAAGTATATGATGCACTTCCACCTGCGGCTATTGATCCAGAATAAGTAACTGTTACAGGTGTATTATTATTTATTTTATACGATACAGGGAATCCAGAAATTGCTGAACTTCCAAAATTTTCTATGGTTACAACAATATTTTCAGTTGCAGATAAATTAGAGCATGTTGAAAGAGGGCTTGTGATATCACTTACTCCTCCGTCAATTGCAGGCGGAGCACCTACAATTGCTTCAATACCATATTTTAAATTGAAACTGACAGGTAATTCTGTAAGGGTGCCACCAGTGATAGCTGCAGTATAGAATGTTGCTGCCCTTTGTGGAGTTTCATCAATAGTTCCTACAGGATACCATTGAGCAACACCTTTTGTCTGAGCAAAACCAATGTAAAAATCTTCATTAATAAAAGAAGGAGAAGGAGAAAAAGTAAAACTTTTATTTGTTCCTAAATCACCTGAAGTAATTATATAATTAGAAGATTGTGCAGCAATAACCCCTGAGCTATTTAATACCACAGCGTAAATTGTGTCGCCTGTACTGGCTGCATCTGTGGAAATTAATAGGTTAGCCCCATTTACATTACCTGTTCCGTTCATGTGAAATTTAGATGCAAACAGACCTGTACCGGGATAAGTAAATCCAAATCCTGATGCGTTTGTCGTACTATAATTATAACCAAGTGTCTGGTTGTTGACACTGGATTGAATTGTTCTGGTATTATTAACTAAAAATGTCTCTGTTGGAATCACAGATGTTGTGGCTGTTATATTCACATTTTCAATAATTGTGGGTGTCCATCCGTTAAAAGTTAAAATGGTGGATGTATTTCCCGCCAAAGCAGTTACAGTTTGGGTTGATGTAAATCTTGTTATTGTATTTCCTGGGTCTTTAACTGTTAAAGTAACATCAAAAGTTGCAGGCGATGCCGATGCATTAAGAACGCGAACACTTATTGGAGTTGGTGTTCCATATCCTACAGCAACTTTTTCCAAAGTATAGATATTTGTAATATTAGCAATATCAATAAGTGTATTATTGACAAACTGTGTTGCGGGTCGATAATTTGATGCTGTTAATGCTGTACCGCTTGAAGTACCTCTGTAACCCATTAAACCTCCTGTTAAAGAGGTGTTGCAATTTGCAACCAATGCAGTAGCACCTGCAGTGCCGGTATTAGAAAATTCCCATGCAACATATACACCACCTCCTGTATAAGTAAATGGTGATCCTCCTGAAAAGTTTACAGTATAGGCTCCGGCTGCAATTGGAACAGTCCATGAAGCTATATTGCTAACAGTTGTAAATCCTGTTGTTGTCCATGTAGAACCTAAAGTATAAGTAGCATCAGTTGTGTTTTTTAAATAAACAGTAAACGTCCCTGTTTGACTTGTCCCCCCTGCAGAAGAAATTAGAAATCCTATTCCATCTATTGTGTATCCTGATGGAAAACCACTAGCAGCCATTTCAGCGGCTGTAATCAGATATTCTGTTCTCTGGTATTTAAAGGTATTACCTGGTGCTCTAGTATTTCCAGAAGTACTTCCATCAGAAGGCAATGCCCATGATGACATAACTTTCAAATTAGGGTTTCCCGGGTGTTCGCCATTAATAATTTTCTTGGCATACGAAGGGACTCGATTTGTTGAAAAAGTCGTTTTATTAAATTGCGCTATACTAAGACCGAAAGGCAATAAACAAACTAAAACTAAGATTAATTTTCTTTTCATAATACGATTTTTGATTAATGATGCTTCAAATATATAAATTTATTAAGTAACAATCAATATAAAAATAAAATAATGGTTATCAAAAAATGAAATTTTTTAACTAAATGAATCCCAACCTTGAGCAGTTATCTGAATTGCTTGACCTGCATTTGTTATAAGATTTAAACCTGAGCTTTTTTCAGTTATATAGCCTATTATGCTGATATTCTCGATTTCTTTTATCTTTTCATAGTCATTTTGGTTTACGGTAAAAAGAATTTCATAATCTTCACCACCGCTTAATGCTGCAGTTACAGGTGAAATATTAAATTCTTCTGCTATTAAACATGTCTCATGATCAAGAGGGATTTTCTCTTCATAAATATTACAGCCTTTATCTGAATCTTTACATAAATGTAATAACTCAGATGCAAGCCCGTCTGAAATGTCAATCATAGATGTTGGCTTAACACCTGCTTTTTTGAGATTTTCAATTAGTTTTTTCTGTGCCTCAGGTTTTAATTGTCTTTGTAAAATATAATCATGACCTTCCAAATCGGGTTGCATTTCAGGATTTGCTTTAAAAACAGCTTTTTCTCTCTCAAGTAAAAGCAATCCCATATATGCTGCACCCAGATTCCCAGTAACGCATATTAAGTCTTTTTCTTTTGCAGTGCTTCTTAATACAACATCTTCTTTTTCAACTTCACCAATTACCGTAATAGATATAAAAAGCCCTGATGTACTTGGAGTAGTATCACCACCTACTATGTCAACGCCATATTTATCGCATGCCTGAATTATTCCTGAATATATATCCTCAATTGCTTCAAGGGAATATTTGTTTGATACAGCCAACCCGATTACCAACTGCTTAGGATTACCATTCATAGCGTAAATATCCGAAAAATTGACAATTGCAGATTTATATCCCAAATGTTTCAATGGCGTATAGGTGAGATCAAAATGAACATTTTCCACCAAAAGGTCCTTTGAGATGAGTGTCAGCTTTTTATCATTGTCTATTATTGCAGAGTCATCACCAACACCTTTTATTGTAGATTTGTTTTTTATTTTAATGCTTTTTGTCAGATGGTCAATTAGACCAAATTCTCCTAACTCCGACAATTCAGTTCTTTTGTATTGTTCTTCAATCATAATTTGTATTTTTACTGTAAAAAGGACTGCAAAAATAAACAATTACTTAAATTTGTGACAATTATTATTCAATGAAACTTAGCCTTAAAGAACATATTCAAAGAAGCAGGGAAGCTGTATCGGCTAACAAAGCAAAGGGAAATCGTCATGCCGAAATACTTACGGGATTGTACACCAATCTTAACCGCTTTATTGAAGAGGTTATGCAAAATGCTGAAGATGCTTATTCACGAAAAGCAGAAATTGTTGATGCAGCACCGATAAAGTTCATTTTATTTAATGATCGGATTGAAATTCTTCATAATGGGAAAGATTTTGATGAAGAAGATTTGATGTCGGTAACTACATTTGCCAATACAACTAAAGATAAAAGAAATGAGATTAATCTGATTGGGAAATTCGGAATCGGTTTTAAGTCAGTTTTTGCTATTACTGATAATCCGGAAATACATAGCGGCGATTTTCACTATCGTATTGATGATTATGAAATACTTGAAGAGGTTTTTCCTGTTGATTGCGAAAAAGATTATAGGACAAGGATAATTCTCCCTTTTAAAAATGAAAATAAAAAGGAAATTTTCAATTCAGTAAGATCAGGATTAATGCAAATAGATGCTAAATACCTATTGTTCCTGAATAAGATTAAAAACATTATTATTGTATTTGAAAATGGTGCAGAAAGAACAATCGAATACAGTTCAAATAGAATTAAAGGAAATTGTGAATCAAAAAAATTTATATACAGATGGCGCAATGAATCCCGTTGTGAAGAATATCTTACAATCTCTGAGCTTGAAAATTCAGATTCGAAAATAAGCCTTGCATTTAAATTGGATATTATTGACGGCGAGAAAAAGATAGTTCCATGCAATAATCAAAGTGCGTTTGTCTATTTCCCAACACTTCATATTACCGGTTTAAATTTTTTTATTAATGCAAGATTTACAACAACTCCTACCCGAGAGTATATTCCTTTTGATAAATTCAAAAGCCCTGAAAATCTAAAAATTCTAAAAGATGTTGGCGAGTTTTACAGGAAAGCTCTTGTGAATATAAAGGATATAGGTTTTTTTGATAGCACCATTTTTGAAATACTACCTTTAAAAGATCCTGAGCATTTTCTTTTTAATAATAAAGAAAATGAAATTTACAGAACTTTTTTTGACATTACTGTTGATGTCCTTAAAAAAAGAAAGATAATTCCGGTTAAAGGGAAACGATATTCTTATGCTTCAGAAACTGCTTTCTCATTATCGGATAAGATTACGATTCTGTTGAAAAGAAATGATTTAGAGTTACTTTTTAACCGTTCTGAGTGGTTCGAAAATAATTCAAATACATCAATATCTGAAAATTTACTTAATTATCTTGAAAACAAACTTGATGTCAAAAAGGTTGATGAGGAGAGTCTTGCTTTCAGAATTGCTGTTAACCCTTTGTTCTTTAATGATAAAAATGAAAAGTGGTTCATAAGCTTCTATGAGTTTTTATACGAAAACAGAAAATTGTGGGATAAAGAACATAGTTTTAATTATTACAGTCTTAGAAACAAACCGGTAATTCTTACTGATAATGATAAGCTGATGCCCGGATTTGATGATAATGATATGCCGATAGTTTATCTGGCTTCCGGTAAAACAAAACAACATAATATCGTCAGAAGATCATTGCTTAAAAACGAAAAAGTACTTTGTTTTTTTAAGGAACTTGGTTTGAGTGAACCTGATATGTATGCAGATGTGATGAATTCTTTACCGATTAAGTACAATAGCAGTAAGGAATTAAAATTTTCTGATTATTCAAAAGATTTATTGAAAGTTCTGCATGTGTATTTCAACGATTCTGTTTTAAGAAAAGCTGAAATGGTAAAAGCTTTGAAAAACTCTTATTTTATTCATACATCTTCCGGGAGTTTTCAAAAACCACAATTTGTTTATTTCGGAAGCAAAAATCTTATTGATTATTTTGAAGGTGTCGAAAACATAAATTTTATATCAGAACGCACTATTAAATTTTTAATTAATAATTATTACGATAGTGATGTTATTGATAGTTTTTTCAGCGAATGTGGTGTTATGTGTTTTCCGGAAATGAGAGTTGAAGAATCGGGTGTTTTTATTGATGGATTTGAATGCATGATTAAAAAACCTTCTTTGAAAAAAACAAAAGCGTTTATAAGGTTGCTAATTTCTTGTCCTC
>CAZELC010000076.1:0-10609 GCA_964512865.1 uncultured Bacteroidales bacterium | reverse complement strand
CGGCTGATTATGGTCGTCCGTTGTTCGTAATTACAACAAGTTACTTTTTTTTAGCATTAATAGTTGGCGTTGTTTTTATAGCAATTTCACCTGAAAGCATTACTGTTGCTTTATTAGTACAAGTTACAATTGCTGCAATTTTTGCAATTCTATTGCTAACAAATCTAATTGCAAATGAACATACGGCAGATAATATTGAAAGGCATGAGGTTGAATTAAAATATGTGAAAGAATCTTCTTCAAGGCTCGATGCTTTGCTAAAGCAAATATCAGACAATGCAATTCGTAAAAAAGTTGAAAAGGCTTACGATTTAATACACACCAGTCAAGTAAAATCTTCTTACAATGTAAAATCAATCGAGCAAGATGTAATTAGTGAGATTGACAATCTTGAAAAAGCATTGCAAAAAAACAACTTTGAAAACATTCAACTGATAGTTGATAAAATTTGCAATTTGGCTAACGAAAGAAACCGACAATTAAAACTTTTAAACTGATTAACGAACAGATATGGCTCAACAAATAGTAGAATTAACTTGTCCTGGCTGTGGTGACAGAGTTACAACAGGACAAACGGAATGTAAATTTTGTCATAAACCGATAGTAATATCGACTTTCAATAGTGTGTACTCAATGCCGATGCCAGAGGTAAACAAATACGCAAATGAATATCGAAAAGCACTTTCTGACAATCCCGACAATAAAGACTTGAACACTTCAATAGCAATGTGCTATTTGAAATTGAAATTGTATGATAAAGCTCTTTCAGCTTTTGAAAAAGCAATTGAAGATAATTTTGACAATTCAGAAACCTTCTTTTATGCAGCAGTTTGTTTATTACAAGGCAATAAAGCTTTTCTGACACTACGCCCAACCATTGACAAAATTGAAGAGTATATCAATGCCGCTTTGATGATTGAACCTAAAGGAATATACTATTATTTCTGGTCGTATATCAAATATGACTATTTCAATCGCAAATTCTTCAACACAAAACCGACATACCAAGAAGCTTTTCAAATGGCAACCGACAACGGAGTTTCAGAATTTGACAAAGAACAACTATTTTCAATTTTAGGTGTTCCGAGACCTGACTGTATTTGATTAAAAAAACATAAAACACTGAAAATGAAAAAAGTTCAGCAGGTAACAACGTGTATAAAACATTTGGCAGTCTGTGGTTTATCGAGCATTTCAACTCGTTTCAAAAGTAGTGGTAACTTGACAGGAAATCGCTTCGAAATGCCAAACGTTTCATACACGCAACCGTTATGCTTCATGCTTGGACAAACAGAAATAAATGGACAGAATAGAAGTAAAATATTATAGTTTTAATCACAGATTTTGGTTTGACACTGGAGCAAGGTGGGGTTTAATAATAGTTGTTGTATTACAGTTAATAGCACTGACAAGAATCAACTCAAATCTTGAGGTTTTTTTTATTATGAATGGTTTAGCATTACTAATTCTTGCATTGACATTAATTCAAGGAATTTGGAGAGCAAGAAAATACTTATCACGACTTGAATTTGATGACAAATTTATTAATGTTACCGTTTTTATTTACAACAAGCAGCTTGACACATTTGCAGTTCCTCTAAATGACTTTGAAATTGACATCAAAGAAAATTTGTTTGATAAATTTCGTAGGTTTCGACTTGAATTGAAGAGAAAAAGCACGTTAAAGAATAACACTTTTGATGTGTTTCTTAAACAATATGAAATCGGTGCATGGACAATGGAAAAGCAAAAAGAAACTTATAAAAAAATTAAGGACAGACAAGGCAAATTTTCAGGAACTGCATCAATCGATAGGTCAATATTTGGTGAAAGTAAAGAACAAAAGCACGAAAGCATAACACGGGCTTAGTTTCAGGCGGTTAATAGCATGAAGAATAATTTGAAACATAAAATAAAATATACTGTGTTCCCGGACTGATTTTCGACAAGCCGCCGCAGGCGGCTGCCCGAAAACCAAGCCCGAGAACGTTATACACAAGGCGTGAAAATGAACATGACATTAGGATCCATTAACAATAGAACCAGCATTAATAATACAAATATGAAAAAATATAGCAAAATACTGTTTCTGTTTATTTCCTTATCTATTTGTATAAACATTAATCAAGTAAAAGCCCAATGGACATACTACATGAATTTTAGCACAAGTGTTGAACCTGGATTATTTTGTGATTTTACTGATGTTAATTTTGTTTCACCTGAAGCGTGCATTTATGGATATTCTCATTATTGGTCGCCAAGTAGTGGTACTTCATTATGGCTTAGAAGTACTGTTAATAGCGGTAATGCATGGAATAATATATATTCCAGCACTGATCAGGGAATTAGTACTTATGAAATTGAAACAGTAAGAGATCAGAGTACATATTTTCATATCAGAAACTGGCAGGGGTTCATCTTTGTTAACGAATTGAGTGTTAACGGGTCCGGCTTAAGGAATGTTTTTTCAGCTGTATCCGGCTATTATCTAGACTTTTCTGCAGTTGATACGTCACAATGCTTTTTACTCTATTCAAGTAGCGGCTATCGCCTTGATAAATATTTAAATGGTATTGTAACACATAATATTTGTACATTTAATGCAATTCGACCCAATATAATATTCTTTGCAGATTCTATGACAGGTTATATTGCAGCATCTAATGCACAAAATTCAAAAAACCATTTGATACAAAAATCTGTCACAAGCGGAACAAATTGGGTAAATGTATTCAATGACTCATCTATTAATATTAGAAAGATGTTTTTTGTCTCTGCAAATGTCGGATTTGCCACAGGAGACTCAGGAAAAATGATTAAAACTACAGATGGAGGAACTAACTGGCAATATCTTAATACAGGAACAATATCTAATTTGAACTCACTTTATTTCCTAAATGAATCAGTAGGGTTTGCTGCAGGGGATTCAGGCATAATAATAAATACAACTGATGGTGGAAATGTTTGGCATAAGGAAATCATAGGCACACAGATTTCATGGAAGAAAATATTTTTCTTTAACGATTCTATTGGAATTGCAACTTGTGCGGGAGCGGCCTACATCACTAATCTTAACTCTCCAACAGTTTCATTACCTGTCGTAATGACTAATGAAAATAAACTATCAGTGTATCCAATTCCGACAAAAGAAAGTTTGACAATAGAAACTCCAGAAAAAGCAATAATTGAAATACTAAATATTAATGGTCAAATTATAAAGACAATCAATAACGCAATTGCCAAGACTTTCATTAATGTAAGTTCATTTACGAGCGGAATTTATATTATAAAAGTAAAGTCCGACAAAGAAATCGTGACAAAGAAATTTATAAAACAATAAACGCCCTGTGTATAACACGGGTTTGGTTTCAGGCAGTTTATTGCAAGAAGAATTATGAACAGACAAAAAGAAAAAATATTTACACGGACAAGGTTTTAAAAAGCCGCCTTCGGCGGCTGCACGAAAACCAAGCCCGAGAACGTTATACACAAGGCGTAAAATTATCAAAATAGAATTTACTAATCAAAATGAATAAAATGGCGAAAAGTTTATTTAAGACAATTATATTTGACACGCAGAAAATTTTGTTTTTTTGCCGACGCTCAAGAAAAATTAAAAAATAAAAGAATGCCAACGCACATTGGCACATTTACTTGTTGCCGCCTTCGGCGGCTGGGCTTCGCCCACCACAAGTAAAAGCGCCATCTTACTTCTATAAATAATTTAAAAATAAATATGAAAGAACCAGTAATTTCTCACAGAAAAGTACCAGATAAAATTCAACTCGAAGGCAAGTACAACTTTTCAGCTAATGTAACATTAGGTCTTACTGATAGTAATGATTTCTACATTGAACTTGAATTTACAAATTTACACTTTGAAGATTTTAAAATCCTATCACTTCTGAGCAAACTTCCAAGACGGTTACAAATTAGTTCTGACTTAATAAAAAAATCAAATTACAATATTACACATATTGTTGTTACTACGTTTTTTGCAAATGATATGCTTGAAATGACTTGGGTATGTCTTTCTGATGACCCGAGTATGTATTCTGATATAAATAATTAGAACCATGAAAAAAGTGCTTCTTCTTACAATTTTCATTTTTTATTTTTGCATTGTAAATGCACAATGGCAACAAACCATTCTTCCTCGACCAGGAATTTGTCTGGCTGTCAAAGGAGACACAATCTTTGTTGGAACAGATAATAGGGTATATTTTTCGACAAATAATGGATTGAATTGGTCACAGACAGGTGGAGGCATCCCCAGTCCTGTGATAACTTCAATAGTTATAAGTGGTAATAGAATTTATGCAGGAACTTATGGAGGAGGTGTATTCTTGTCAACTAACAATGGAAGTAATTGGTCTGCGATAAATACTGGCTTAACAAATACCAATGTAAGTAAATTAATCACTAAAGGAGATACAATATATGCAGGAACAGATGGTGGTGGTGTGTTTTTATCATTAAACAATGGAAGTAATTGGTCTCCAGTTAATACTTTTTTAACAAATTTAAATATTACTGCATTATCATTAAGCGGAGATACCATTTTTGTGGGAACTAATGGAGGTGGTGTATTTTGGTCAAAAAATAATGGAAGCACATGGACTTCAATGAATACAGGCTTAACAAACTATAATATTTTATCATTAATGATGAAAGGCAGTGTTGTTTTTGCTGGTACCAAAGGTGGGCTGTTTTTGTCTACAATCAATGAGAACAATTGGATTTCTGTGAATACAGGATTAACAGATAGTACTAATATCAATACCTTAGCTATTAGCGACAATATTATTTTTGCAGGAGCTAATGGAGGAGGTGTTTTTTTATCCTTAAACAATGGTGTAAATTGGTCCACTTGGAATACTAACTTAACAAATACATATGTCTTATCGTTGGCCCTAAATGACCATACTGTTTTTGCAGGAACTCAATATGGATTGGTTCCTAATGTTGGAGGAGTTTGGCGAAGATCTTTATCAAATATTATTGTTGGGGTTGAAGAATTACAAAATAGCAATATTAACCTTTTTCCTAATCCTGCTTCAACTATTCTAAACATTGAGTTATTTGATAAGGCAACTGCAAAAATTTCTAGCATACAAGGCCAGATAATAAAGGAAATTTACTTGCCAGATAGTAAAACAAGTATTGATATTTCGGATTTCCCAATAGGAATGTATATAATATCATTAAAAACAGAAAAAGGTGTTTATGTAAGAATGTTTTTAAAGGAAAAATCTAAGTAATTTATAAAATTGCCTAATCTCATTATTAAAAACGAAAGAAAAATACAAATTAAATAAGGGGATATATAAAAAAATAAAAGGAAAAGATAAGAAAGTCCTGCGTATATTGACACATTTGCTTTTGCCCAACCGCACAAACCCAACCCTTCCGCAAAAGCAAAAGAGCCAATTTTGCCAGCCCTCACAATGTTAATAAAATTTTTATGGACACTATTTGTCCTTTCACAAATTGTCCTTATTTTTGGAATATATTTTCACAAAGAAATAAGAATATGCAAAAAATCACTTCATTTGGAGAGTATATACGAAATCTGAGAGAAGATAAAAAATTACCTCTTAGGAAAATAGCAGCTCAATTAGACATTGACCCTTCTTTATTAGGTAAAATTGAGCGTAATGAAAGACAACCTTCAAAAGATATTATTTTTGGCATTGCAAAGATTTTTAATCAGGATGAAAAGTATCTGTTAGATGAGTATCTTAGTGACCAGATTGCTTACAAAATCATTAATGAAAATGCCGGAATAGAAATATTAAAAGTTGCAGAAAAAAAAGTCACTTACTTTAAAAATATACGATAATGGGAACTACACTAGCAAGAAATAAGGAGCTGCCAATGTTTTTTGGACAACTACAATTAAAAGGTGAAAAACTAAATATAGATTTTAAGATTGAAGAAGATAAACCATTTATTTTTTACAAACACCCAAACGGAATGCTTTATAAAGGGAATAGCATTGATTGGCTTAAATCCTTAAAAAGCGAAAGCATAGATTTGATTTTTGCCGACCCACCGTATAATATAAAAAAGCAGATTGGGACAATTTCGAAAGCCAAGAAGAGTATATAAAATGGTCAATGATATGGATTGAACAAGCATCAAGAGTTTTAAAACCTAATGGCTCTCTTTATGTTTGTGGATTCTCTGAAATATTAGCAGATTTAAAACACCCAGCATCTAAATATTTTAAATCATGTCGTTGGATTATCTGGCATTATAAAAATAAAGCTAATCTCGGAAACGATTGGGGCAGAAGCCACGAAAGCATTTTACATTTCAGAAAATCAAAAGAGTTTATGTTAAACATTGACGAAATCCGTATCCCATACGGAGAACACACATTAAAATATCCGACACATCCACAGGCTGAAACAAGTCAATATGGTAATGGGAAAAATTCAAATCATATCTGGGAGCCAAACCCATTAGGCGCAAAACCCAAAGATGTTTTAGAAATTCCGACTACTTGCAACGGTATGCATGAAAAAACCCCCCATCCTACTCAAAAACCAGAGGAACTATTAAGAAAAATAATATTGGCTTCCTCAAATGTCGGCGATGTAATTTTGGATCCTTTTTGTGGTTCTGGAACGACACCAGTTTGTTCTGAACAACTTCAAAGAAAATGGTTAGCTTGTGATTTATCAGCCGAATATTTAGAATGGGCAGTGAATAGAATTGAAACAGTAGAAGATTGGTCTGTTGAAAAATGGTTAAAATATGATTTCGAAAACTTAAAAAGAAGGAGTTCCATAAGATGACATTAAAACAAATAGTTAGTAAAGCAAAAGACAAAAATAATTTCAAAGACATTACGGCGTACATTAAATTTTGCACTGAGTATTTGAATTTTATTACCGATAATCATCAAGCTGTTATTGTTTCTCAAAATGAAAATCATTACCAATTTTATCAATACAATAAAGCAGGAAATTTTCAGATTACAAGACCAATAAATTCTTCATTAATGTACGACAAGGAAACTTTTCCAAAAGCTTCAGCCGAGTACATTAGTATTCTCAAAAATATTAAAACTCTCAAAATACCTGATGATACCATTAGAGAAATCATTAATAATTCTACTTATACAATTCAGCAATCCATTGGTTGTGCATTAGATGGATTACCGGCTGGCAAATCAAACACCGCAAGAAAGCTTAACGGAGATTTGTTTGAACATTTTATCCGGTTAATAATTCAGGAAATTGGTATTAGCTGCAAAGCAGGTGTAATGCAAGTTCCAGTTATGGTTGACGGTCAGAGGTTATTCGACATGAGCTATCAGCATGATCTTATTATTGAAAGAAATGATGATATTAAAGTCATTGGTTCTATCAAGACTTCTAGTAAAGATAGAATAGATAAAATTTTTATTGACAAATTTCTTTACGAAAAGCTAACCGAAAAGAAAACTCCGCATATTGCCATATTTTTAAATGATGTGCAAAGAAAAAACACAAGTAAAGAAAATAAATACGGAATAAGTTCTACATTTCTTCCCGGTCATTTTAAAGGTTACACTGTTAAACTAAATCCATTAGATGGAGTGTATTATTGCGACATTCGCCCTAATATGAAAACAGAATCCATTTTAAAAGACCATATCAAAACTTTCGACAATCTTTTACTTCAAGATATTTGGAAATTTATTTAATAATTAATTAGATATAAATCATGGGTAGATACGACGTTAATGACATAGCTTATTCTTATAAAGCTAGTAGTGGTTATGAAACATTTATGCGAAGAGCATATAGAACAAGCCATGGCTATAGTTCAGATAAACTATTTCTTAAATTATCTGTTATGCAAAATTTAATACGTACGGAAAATGGGGATAATTATGTTAAAATTCCGATTGAAAAGCAATTATCTCAAATCAAACAAAATATTCATAACGGGTTCGATAAGTTTTTGAAAATAAAAATGTCTGACGCAAAACGAAATTCTTTAACTAAACTTAAAAATCAAATTGATTATTCAGATTCATCCTACCAATTAATTGAAATTATTGAGCAAGGTATTGAATTAACTCAAGAATTCAAATAAACAACTAATGCGTTCTGCAAATAAATTCTATAAGTTAAGATTAAAAAATAGTCCTTATGAAAATGAATTTGACATTAATGAATTGGATGAAAAGTCCTATCGTGGAATATCTACAGAGTTTTATTACTCTGATGGCAGCCATAAAGGAGGTGAGATACATTTTAGTATCACAACTAACAAAGATTATGACAAGGAGTTCTACAAAAAAATTACTAAAATAGAACCAATATATTATACTCCAGACTTTTTAGACTATCATTATCAAAACTTCTTATTATTAAATTCCGAAAAGGAATTATTTCTTAAACACATTCAATACATTATTTTACCAAAACTTGAAAAGTCTCATCATAAAACTTGTTATGAATTAACAAATGAATGGATTAATAAAACAAAAAAAATGAATCTTTTAGAACAAGAACAGGAAAATATTATTTTTCTTAAAAAAACATATGAGGTTGCGATTGAACATTGTCCATCAAATCCATTGTCTCTTTCAATTAATCCTCTGGTTTTAGGTGAATCAATTGGGTTTGATAAAACAAAAGTCATTAGAATTATGAATGAACTTTTTCAAAAAAAACATATTTTTTCGACACTTCAAATGCAAAATTTATTTATTACTCAAACCGGAATTGACTTTTTACGCGATATAGAAAAATCTGTAAATATAAACGAGTCTGGTAGTATTAATTTTAGTAATGTTTCTGCATCTCAAATATTAATTCAAAAAGACAACGTTTGTTCTTCGCAATCATTTATAGTTAATGATTATAAAATTGATGATTTAAAAAAACTTGTTTTAGAAATTGAAAATAATTTTGTTGAAATTTCGAATAATTTATCCGCAGAGCTGAAGGATGAATTTGAAGCAGAAATACAATATTTAAGTAAAATTACAAAGATGCAAAATCCGAAACAAGATAAACTTAGTAATTCTGTTAATACCATTAAAACTATTCTAAAAGCAGTTCCTTCAAACATTATTGCTAATATTTTATCTATCCCGATACAATCAATTTTATTTGGCTAATAATTTATTTTTAGCATTTTTCTAAAATTTGTATATAAACTTTGTTCATATCCAAAATAATTTTATTATCTTAGGTACGTTATTTAATTTATTAAACCTAAAAACTATAAAATTATGACATCAACATCAGAAAGCGGTCACGCAAAAAATGTTGCCAATCTCGAAGAAATGATTTCTTACGTTAATGGATATGGCACTTCTTACAGTCCTTCAAAAAATGCAATTAAACTGACTGCGTTAAACAGTCTGCTCACAAATGCAAGGACATCAATTACAATAGTAAATTCATCTATTCCTGCATATTCCAATGCAGTTTCTGCCAGAGAATCAGCCTTTGAGCCATTGAATAAATTGGTTACAAGAATTTACAATTCACTTGTAGCCACTGACACGACCGAACAAGTTAACGACAGTGCAAAGACTTTAGTTCGTAAAATTCAAGGTCGCAGAGCAAGTAAAAAACTCACAGACGAAGAAATAAAAGCCCTTGCTGAAAAAGGCGAAAATGTTACTCAAATTTCTTCTTCTCAAATGAGTTACGACAATCGGTTAGACAATCTCGATAAACTCATTAAACTTTTAATATCTGTTCCACTTTATTCGCCAAATGAAGCCGATTTAAAAACAACAGCACTTACAACGCTTTACACTGACCTAAAAGCAAAAAACTCAGCTGTAATTAACGCCACAATCCCATTAAGCAATGCACGAATTTCGCGTAACGACATCCTGTATAAAGAAAACACAGGATTAGTTTCAATAGCAAACGACGTAAAAGCTTATATTAAATCAGTTTTTGGTGGAACAAGTCCACAATACAAGCAAGTTAGTGCCTTAAAGTTTACAAATCCAAGGTAATTTAATAAAACAACTTAAGTGATTTGTAAAATAGCCTAAGCTCTTTGTAAATAACTGACAGGCAATCTTGAATAACCGACAGGGTAAGTTAAAAGCATGACAGGGTTTATTGAAAAACTGACAGGCATTTATAAATAAATCAAAGCACTTTTTAAAACAACGGGAGGGAATTGTAAATAAGTGAAAGGGAAATGTAAAACAATAAGAGGCAAAGTTAAAACTGCCTAAGGCACAAGTTCAAGCACTTACCGCCTTTTCGCTCCTATCAGCACACAATCCGAAAGGCGGTAAGAGCTTGAACTTCTCCAACATTTTTTTAATTTTTCTTTCCCCCTTTTTTAAAAACAAAATTTTCAAAACATGCAGACATTCACAAGAAAACCAAGACTCTCATTTTATCTCTTAATAAATTGAAAAACAATGATACTTAAATTCGCCCAGTGTATAACACGGGCTGGGTTTCAGGCGTTTTATTGCACGATGCTAAATTTGGAAATGAAATAAAATATTTTTTTCGGACATAGGTTTTCACATGCTGCCTTTAGGCAGCTGCCCGAAAACCCAAGCCCGAAAACGTTATGTACAAGCGGTGAAATCTTCCCAGAAATTCAATGCTGTACCAGACAA
>CAZELC010000075.1:0-10698 GCA_964512865.1 uncultured Bacteroidales bacterium | reverse complement strand
AGGAAGTCCCACCATATAAAAGTTGACACCCGTATCAACATTTACCTCAACGGTGATAATAATGGCATTAATGCCCTGAAGGGCGCTGCCGTAAGTTTTAATTAACATGGTTTATTTATTTGTAGTTGTATAAGTATTTATTTGTTTTACTCCAATCAGTTTGTCATAATCGGCGCCTGTTTCACGGTTATACACATAGATAGTATAGTCGTTGTTAGTTTCAAAATGCATCCCCTCAATAAGTGTTTCATCTCCAACTTTTTTACCGTTTTCCAGGAAAACATATTCATAATTATAATATCCTTGTTTTAAATACAAAGTTGCCTCATAACCTTTACTGTTATAATTGTAGTTCATAAGTCCTTCTTTTGAGAAGCGCCAGTCTGTAAGGGCACCAATAATATAGATACTACCATCTACCAGTGGCGCATCGTATTTCAGAAAAAAATGAACCTTGACATATTCCGCTTCAATATCACTATCGGTTACATTATCTTCTGATTTAATATACATTTTGCCTTTTATTTCTGTTTTTGTCTGATATGTTTTAAAAGGTCGTCTTTCATCATCAAACAGAAAAATATGATTTACATGAATTGAATCTCTTGTGATTTTTTTTATTCGTTCGGAATAATATCTCAGACTTTTAATATCAATTGAACGAAATTCGTTACCTCCGCTAAAAGTTGTTTCGTCTTCGTAAGAATAATCGAGGATTTCGCCTTTTACAATTTTTGGTTTCAGATTAAGTATTGCATTATCCCATCTTCCGTTTTGCTGAATAACAACATTCAAGTCCTGATAAGGATTTGCAATATAATATCCTGCACGATCAATAATAAAATCTATTGATTGTTTATATTTTTGGTACTCAACAGAAACAGGCTTTGCCACCTTTGCATCAATTGTTACCCGTTGGTCTACAATAAAAAATCTTCTTGTCAAAACAGGTGTTTTTTTCTCGTCATCATTAAAAACCATTAGAATATAATTCCCGGCTTTTGTAGGCTTAAGGTTTTCGGTAGGGAAAATCAGGTTATAATGAACGTATTTTTGTTGTGTACTTCTGGAGTAAGTATAATCTGTAATAAAATCTTCCGAATTAAAATCAATATATTCATTCTGTTTTAACACAGAAGGTTTCCAATATGCATCACAAAGAATAAAAGTGTATTTATAGGTTTTCATCTCACCGGAAAGATCGTCAAAGGCGAGATTTATTTGTTCATCTGTGCTTAGATTAATAATTGGAGAAGAAAAAACAAATCCTTTTTTATTAATTACAACCGATCTAATACTAGGATTATAAATGAAATCCTCATACCGAAGATAATCCTTCGTAAAATAATCAGGATCATCATTTCCGGTTGTTTTTCCATTATGTTTTAACTTTTCTTGATTACTTTGAGGGATTTTGGAACTGCAAGAATTTGAGATAAAAAGAAAAACAACTATAATGAACGTAATATGTAGTTTTTTAACGGTCAATTTTTTAAAAATGATTTACTTTGTAACAAAAATATTGAATTATTATGAGATTCAGAAATTTTAGCTATAAAATCTTCGTTACAATTATACTGTTAATTGGTGCCAAAGGAATTGGTAATGCTCAAAATATTATTATCTACGGCGACTCGAGAACAAATCATGAGGTTCACAAAAAAATAGTTTCTGCTATTGTCAAAGAAAACCCAATAATGGTATTTCATACCGGAGACCTTGTATTTAACGGTAAATTGAAAAGTCAGTGGGAGAATTTCAATTCTATTATTTCACCATTATTAAAAACAGCAAAGTTTTATCCTTGCTACGGAAATCACGAACTTAAATCAAAATTAATGTCTGATTTTTATAAAATGCCTAATAAAGGGAAATGGTATTCTGTTGATACATTAGGAATTCATTTTATTGTTCTTGATAATTATGCGAAGTACGGTAAAAAAAGCAAACAATATAAATGGTTAAAAGAAGATCTGAAAAACAAAAAATCGGATTTCACAATTGTTGTTATGCACAAGCCGCCTTTTACTACAACAAAGCATGCCGCTGGCTCAAAGAAGCCTCGTAAAAAGCTTGTCCCTCTGTTTGAAAAATATAAAGTTGATGCTGTATTTACAGGCCATGTTCACGCTTATGAAAAATCATTTTCTAATAATATATATTATATTACAACCGGTGGTGGTGGAGCGCCACTTCATTCTCAAATTTCTTCATCTGAATATTGTAAACTATTTGTAAAAAATTACAATTTTTGTAAACTTTGGGTTGAAGGAAAAACTCTTAACATTCAGGCTCTGGATACCGCTTCAAACACTATTGATAAATTTCAGATTATAAAATAAAATGACGCAGACCTGAAACCATTTGCCATTTGGTAGTTTCTGTAAAATCAAGTTTTTCCTTATTGTCAATATTTCCTAGAAGTCGGATTATATATTTTAATATTTCCAATTCCCCAGCTATATTTACTTTTGAAATAATATCCTCCGGAGTATGATAGTCGCTATGCAAACCGGTTGTAAAAAACAATACGGGAATTCCTTTATCATAAAACGGAATATGATCAGATCCATCAGCTTGTGATTTAATAAAAACTAATTTTATTTTACCATCATCAGATGTCTTTAGTAATTTTTTCCATTTTGAGGAAGTTGCTGTTCCAAAAATCTTTGCGGTCTTGTTCGCTCCCATTCTGCCAATCATGTCAAGGTCAATCATGCAATTCAATGATTGAAGTTTAGCTTCTTTACTGTTAACAAAAAAATGAGAGCCATAAAGTCCTTTTTCTTCTCCTGAGAAAGTGATAAAAAGAAAGTTAAAATCTTTCAATCCCAAATTAGAAATTTGCCTTGCCAGTTCAATAATGCCAATTGTTCCGCTAGCATTATCATCTGCTCCATTATATACATCGTATTGTCCTGTTTTCCTTGATCCGAACCAACCGGAGCCCAAATGATCATAATGCGCACCGAAAACAATTGTGAGCTTGGCTTTATTATCAATGTATCCTGCAATATTATATGATGTTCGTTTAAGACCTTTTTTAATATCAACCGAAATTTCAACATTATCGTTACTTTTGAAAAGTGATCTGTCTTTTACAAAGACAACAGGAACAGCAAATTCCTTTACCGTGTTGGACAATTCGGAAGAAGGCATATTAATATCAGGACCATTTGTAACAAAAACAATTGCTTTGGCTCCTTTTTGAATTGCATTTTCTATTTTATAAATTTTCTTTCCATATTTTAAAAAATCATTTTTCGATTTGAACATTTTTGGAATATTAAGGTCTATTAGAAAAGCATTCCCGTTTGTATTACTGATATCTTTGTAATCATCATAATCAAACTCCAGCGCGGTTATTCCATAACCGACGTATAAAACATTTGCTTTAACGATATCATTTCCGGAATAAGAAATAGGATAGAAATCCTTATAGAGTTTTAAACTTTTTGAGTTTACTTTCATATAATTATCTTTCCCGAGGTAGGGTGCATCAGAATACATGAAACTTTGCAAAAATGATGTGTCACCAAAAAAAGGTTTTAGCCCTATTTCAATAAATTTATTTACTATATAATTTCGCGACATTTCTTCAGCATAGCTTCCTGCCTCTCTTCCAAGAAGTGAATCAGAAGCAAGAACTTTTAAGTCGTTCGTCAATCGTTCAATTGCAGCTTTATCTGAGAGGTCAAATTTCTTTAATTGTGAAAATACTTTAACCGGCACAGCTGATACTACTGCTACAAATAAAATGGTGATTAATAATTTTGTTTTCATTAATATTTTATTTTTTTCTTGCACTAGACGTGTTATACTTCTTAAAAGTTACAACGAAATAAAAAATCAGCCCTGCCAAAAAAATTTCGACAGGGCTATCATTAAAAAATTTTATTATCAAATTTACTTTTTTAAGCCAAGAACTTCTATTCCCTGTTCAAATACGATGTCAACAGGAATATTTGCATTTTTTAGTGCATCAAGTTCTTTCTGAAGTGATTCTTTTATACTTGCATTTTCTGACAAATACTTTTTTGCTCCGTCATAATCACCATTTCCTTGAAGCACCAATATTTTTGCTCCCCAATCGTCCATTGCTTTTTTCATTTTTACAAAATCCACCTTGTAAGTTCCGTCTGAATTTCTAGAAAATGCACCAGCACTTTCAAAGAAATTAAAACACATCATATTTGCTTTTCCATGAGCACTTGCTGCGCCAAAACGAACCGAGCGAAAAATCCCAGCCATGAACGTAACAAAACAGTCTTCTGTTGAAAGGTCTTTTATTTCGCCTTTTTCAATTAGTTTCGTTACTATAAACAAACCCAGAATATCAGCTTTAGCTTCTTCAAATGCAGAATACGTTTCTTTTAAAGCATCTCTTACAGTTTGTTTTTTTCCAACTATTGTATTTTTTATTCCCAGCCCATGTGCAACTTCATGAAACATAACATTGTTAAAGAAAGCTTCGAACTTAATATTTTTTATTTGTTCTTTGTCGGTTAATTTTTGAGCAATAGGCATCATAATATTGTCAAACTTAGCTTTCATTGAATTTTTAAGTTGAAGTCTGCGAGAACCTTTTTTAAGTTGAACCTGTTCATCATTTGGAAGATTAATGGCGATGGTTTTACTTCCGGCATCGCAATCACCTGCATAATAAATAGCATCATATACGCCTAAATCAGAATCGGTTCCCGGTTTTTCTTTTTTGTATTTTGCATCTACTGGTAGTTGAGTTTGTATTTCAGGAAGCATTGCTATATACTTATCAAGTTTTTTCGACCACTCCATATCTTTCACAAGGACAAATGCCTCAAAAGCAGCCTTATATTCAAAAAGTGCATCTTCGTAATTTTCTATTGGACCGACAACAAAATCAATGTGGTTTGTCTTCATGTCCATCCATGCCATATCACTTGGCTGATATTTACTTGTTATAAGTGCTTCAGCGCGAAGTTTAAGGTAATTCTTAAACCCCGGATCTTCTGCAAGTTCAGCTGCTTTTTTTAAAAGATCTGCCGCTTTAGCAAGCTGCTCTTTGTACTCTTCATGATACCAGACAACTTTAAGTGATTTATCTTCATTCCTGCGTAGAACCGTATAAAGGCTTGTTTTGTTTTTATCTCCAAGCTTTTCAAATTCTTCCTTTGTCATGTCTTTTGGATAAAAATTACACCCTTTTGGCTTTTCACTATATTTTTCTATGAAAGATTTATTATCATTAAGACGTTCCCATGGTCCATAATTTATTAAAGCAAATTTCTTCACATTCTCATCTTTAATACTATCGAGAAAAGCATTTTTATCACCAAGAGTCTGCAACCAAAAAAGATTATCCATTATTTTAGCAGTTTCTATCAAAATCGGGATAATCTGCTTTTCCTTTTCTGTAAGCTTACTTATATCCGTTGTAAGTTTTACAACGGCAAACTGATTGATTTTTTTAATCATTGTGGAGTCTTTTGAGTTCAATGAATCGCTTTTGTTATTTTTATTACTATTGCCACATCCAGCACCAATAAATACAGCTGCAATACAAGCAACTATTACCGAAAAAGAAAGAATTTTACGTACCATAAAAATCATTTTTAAATTATTTGCTAAAATTATTAATTTTATTTGAAAATATTATCATAGAAAATTCTTTAGCCATATATTATATTGTTTTTTGATTAATCATAATTATTTTTGCACAAGTCATAATTTACTTTTTATTAATCGCTTTCAGTGAAATTATTTATATGAAAAACCATTTCAAAGGACTTGACGCACTGAGAGCAATCGCGGCACTGGCAGTAGTTTTCAGCCATATTGAAGTTCATAAAAGTTATCATGGAATACCAACAATAATAAGCAAATTATCAATTAGAATAGCTGATGGTCATATTGCAGTAATTTTATTCTTTGTATTGAGTGGCTTTCTCATTACTTATTTGTTAGTTAAGGAAAAAGAAAAAAAAGGCAAAATTTCTTTAAAAAAATTCTATCTGCGAAGAATATTCAGAATTTGGCCACTCTACTATTTAATAATTTTTTTATCATATCTGTTTTTTAATTCAAATTACAGTAAAGAATCTGTTTTGTTGTGTTTAAGCATTTTCCCTAATATAGCGCAGGCATTTGGTCATGGATGGCCTACAAGTCCTCAGATATGGTCAATTGGAGTTGAGGAGCAATTTTATTTATTATGGCCAATTTTAGTAATCTTAATACCTGATAGAAAAAAAATACTCTTTTTGACTTTGTTTTTCATTGGATATGCGTTACTACCTCACTTTCTTGGATTTTTCAATAACAGAACCATCAAAAGTGTTGATTTCAATACTATTATGAACGGGTTTTTTTATGGTTCAAAATTTAACAGCATGGGGTTCGGTGCTTTACTTGGGTATATGTACGCAACAAATCATAAAATGATAAAACACCTTTATAGTAATTTCATTATATATCCTGTAATTGTTTTCGCTTTTGGTTTATGGTCAATAGGATATGAATTTAAATACTTTTCAGGTGAAATTTATACTGTTCTTTTTGGAATAATGATATTAAATTTAGCTACAAATAAAAATTTAAAAATAAACTTCGATAATAAAGTAACTGCTTTTTTGGGAAAAATATCTTATGGCATTTATATGTACCACTGGATAATATTACTGTTTTGCATGAAATATATTCCTTATTCAAGCTTCGAAAATAAAATAATCTATAATATTGTATTATATATTAGCGGTTTCGGAGCAACTATACTTGTTTCTTGGATTTCATTTATTAGTTATGAAAAGTTCTTTTTAAACCTTAAAGAAAAGTTTGAAACATAGAAATTCAACATAACAAAGCAATTATTTGATAAATGAAACTCTCCGATGCAATTCATGCCTAGAAGAATAAAGTTCGTAAGAATTTGAACATTTTAACCCATAGATTGTTTATGCAAACTCAATAAAATAGTATCGTGATTTACTAAATTATTTATAATTATCCAATATTAATGACAGTTCTTTTTATTGCAAAAAAAATCAGTAATTTATTATTCAAATACGTTTCACAATATATTTGATATATTTGCACCCATATTTAAAAAATTATGCGAAAATTAATAATTCTTTCTATTCTTTTATTGAGTACTTCAATTACCGCGATTGCACAGCAAGGAATAATCAAAGGGCAGATATCAAATGGAAAAAACAATGAAACCCTGCCTGGAGTAAATATTATTCTTGATGAAAAAACAGGAGTCAATTCCGACTTAAACGGTTTTTATGAAATTAAAGTTAATCCAGGAAAAGTAAAACTTACTTATACATTTATTGGGTTTTCAACAATAACAAAAACCTTTGATGTTAAACCAGGTAAAGAGGTTTTAGCAGATATTGAAATGTTTGAGGAATCTATGCTTATTGAAGGTGTGGTGGTTAGTGCCGGAAAATTTGAACAGAAATTATCTGATGTTACTGTTTCTATGTCGGTTTTAAAGCCAAAAACGGTAGAAGATGATAATACTAATAATATGGAAGAAGCGCTAAATAAGGTGCCGGGTCTTGATATCAGAGATGCACAACCAAGTATAAGAGGAGGAAGTGGATATAGTTATGGTGCCGGAAGCCGGGTATTGCTGCTCGTTGATGATTTGCCAATGCTTTCTCCTGACGGCAGCGCTGCCGAATGGGGCTTTTTACCTGTTGAAAATCTTTCTCAAGTTGAGGTTATTAAAGGTGCATCATCTGCTTTATTTGGTTCATCAGCAATGAATGGTGTCATTAATTTCAGAACAGCTTACCCTTCAAATACACCAAAGACCAAAATTTCTCTAAACACCGGTATTTATATGAATCCCATAAGAAAAGAACTTATTTGGTGGGGAGAAGCTCAGCCAATGTTTGGTGGTCTTAACTTTTTCCATTCAAGGATAATTAAAAAGCAACTTGATTTGGTAGTCGCCGGGCATGGATTTAACACAACAGGATACAGACAAGGTGAACAGGGTCAACAATACAGAGCAAATCTTAATTTAAGGTACAGACCAAAAAAAGTTGAAGGATTATCTTTTGGAGTTAACACCAATTTTATGCTTCAAAAAGGAACAAGTTTCTTTTTATGGAAAAATGCCGATTCGGGTGCATGGCAACAAACAACAAGTTCAACTAAGGAAAATTATGGCATACGATTTAATGTTGATCCTTATATAACATATTTTGGGAAAAAGGGAAGCCGCCACAGCATTAAAACGCGATATTTCCAAATAAAAAATATTTGCAGAAATGATCCAAGGCAGACAAACAATTCAGAAATCTACTATGGAGATTATCAGTATCAAAAGATTATCAACAATATTTTTACATGGACAGCAGGTTTGTCGGGAGCTTACGGTCTTTCTTACGCCCAGCTTTTTGGAAATCACTCAAGTGCAAATGCATCATTATACTCCCAACTGGATGTAAAATTATGGAAACGACTTGCTTTATCTGTCGGAGCGAGAGCAGAGTATTTCCGGATTGATACAACTCACTCCGAATCTGACTTTTCTATCAGAACAAAGAAAGACACTTTCAATATACCGGTAAGACCTGTTTTCAGAGCAGGAGCAAATTTTCAGGCAGCCAAATATACATTTCTGCGTGCTTCATACGGGCAAGGATACCGTTTCCCATCAATTGCAGAAAAATATGTTAATACCGACATCGGTGGTTTAAAAATATTTCCTAACCCCGACCTTGTGCCAGAATATGGCTGGAGCGCTGAAATTGGTATTAAACAAGGCGTTAAATTCCTTGGATGGAATGGCTATATTGACCTTGCAGGTTTCTGGACAGAATATTATAATATGATGGAATTTACATTTGGAATATTTGTACCGAAAGATTCAATGGCAGATTTGAAATGGGTTGGTTTTAAATCATTAAACGTTGGTCATGCCAGAATAAATGGAATAGATTTAACTTTTACTGGTGACGGAAGATTGGGAAATGTGCCTACAACTATTATGCTTGGTTACACTTATACAAACCCTATTGATCTTTCCGGAGACACAATAACCAAAAGCACAAGCAGTAATGTTTTAAAATACAGGTATTTTCATTCGCTTAAAGGCGCTATAGAAATGTCTTTCGGAAGATTTCACGGTGGCATCTCAATCTTGTATTATAGTAAGACTATCAATATTGACAAAGCTTTTCTTGGTCCGCTAATTCCATCGGTGCCAAACTCTGAGTTGCTTCCCGGGTTGAAAAATTATTGGGAAGAACATAATAAAGGAACTACAGTACTTGATGTCCGTATCGGCTTCGACATAACCGAGTCATCAGATATTTCGATTCTTTGTAAAAATATTTTAAATACCGAATATAGCTCAAGACCGGGTAGCATAATGCCACCAAGGAATATTGCAATTCAGTGTTCGTTATCCTTTTAGCATAAAAGCATAATTGAATATCGCCTAAAATTATTTTACTTTTCTTTAAAAATTTGTAGTTTTGTAAAATATGATTGCAAAATGAAGATTTCGGCCTCTATTTATTCTAACACAGAAAAAGATTTAAATTCGCTTATAGAAGAACTTGACGCATATAAAGTAAACTATTTTCATATTGATTGTAATGATGACCCTTCGGTTTTTGATGATATACAAGTAATTCGAAGGTTAAGTAAAACGCCTGTTGACTTGCATCTTATAACTTCAACACCTGAAAAATATTTTGATATTATTGCAGAAAACAATATTGAATTTCTTACACTTCAATATGAAAACCTTAAAGGTAAAATTGTTATCCCCGGGCACATAAAATCAAATCTGGGTCTGGCAATAGTTTCCGAAACGGATATTTCGGTTTTTGACGAATACAAAGATATTTTTTCGTTTATACTTTTCATGACAACAACTCCCGGACAAAGCGGAGGGAAATTCAATAAAGAGAATTTCAGAAAAATAAGGGAGTTCCGCACAAAATATCCGGATAAAAAAATCCATGTTGATGGAGGAATAAACGAAGAACTTTCCTTTATTCTCAGAAATATGGGCGTTTACTCTGCAGTAATCGGCTCTTATCTTTTTAAAGGAGAGTTTATTGGTTCTGCGATGCTTGAACTTAAAAGCGATGACATAAATTCTCATTATACTGTCAGAGATTTTATGTTTGAACTTGACGAAATTCCTATACTTAAAAATGAAAATATCAGTTTTCTGGATGTATTAAATTCTATTGAAGAATATAAAATGGGATTTACTACAATTACTGATAAAAATGGTATTTTGCAGGGAATTATTTCAAATGCGGACGTAAGACGCGGACTAATCAGAAATTACGACCACCTCGACAATATCGAAGTAAACTCACTTATCAACGGAGACCCTGCATTTATATATGATTACGAAAATGTCACTGAAGTTTTAGCATATATTAAAACACTTCCTTTTCCGGTTCTTTTCTTTCCGGTTGTGGATAAAAACCGAAAAGTTGTCGGAACAATTAAATTTAACAACCTAATTAAAGGCGAATCATGATTCTTCAACTAATTAAAAGTACAAGCGAAAAAACCGTAAATAAAATTGCTGAAAAATATGAAGCAATTATACTTAAAAGAGATGATAAAATTTTGCTTATTACACCTTCTGCATTTAAGAAAACGGAAGAATCAGAATTAAAATTTATTGAAAAATGTTTTATTGCAGACAGTGATATTCAATTAGCAAGTAAA
>CAZELC010000074.1:0-10852 GCA_964512865.1 uncultured Bacteroidales bacterium | reverse complement strand
GTAGATGCTGTAGAAGTACATCCACCTGTTCCTGTAACTGTAACAGTATATGTTCCGCTCATAGCAGGTGTTGCAGAAGGTCTGGTCGGGTTTTGAGCCGTGCTGGTAAATCCTCCGGGCCCGCTCCAACTATATGACGTTCCACCTGATGAATTAAGTTGTATAGTCTGTCCCTGACAATAAGGTCCGGTATTGCTTGCTGTTGCTGTAACATTATTTACTGTTACGGTAACAGAAGCAGAACTTGTACATCCACCAGCTCCTGTGCCTGTAACAGAATATGTCGTTGTAGTCGTAGGATTAACTGTTCTTGGGGTACCTGTTCCACCCATACTCCATGAATATGAAGTAGCCCCACCTGCAGTTAAAGTAACATTAGCACCGGAACAAACTGGGTTTGGGGTAGCACTTATTGTAGTAATAGGTCCAACAATGCTAAAATTAAAACACTGCGTGGCTGACAAGTTGCCGCAATTATCTTGAACTGCACCGGCAGCAGCGCATATCGAATAATTACCGGATTGCAGGTTTTGCGATAACGTCAATGTATATGTGTTTTCATAACTTCCACCTAAAGTACAGGCTTGTCCTGATACAGAAGATATACTATATATTGTCCCGCCAGGACCGGTTATGGTAAAATCGCTAGGTTGAACCAAAGTGCAGAGAATATTCTCAGAAAAAGTAACAACTAATGTGTTTGAATTACAACTAGGAGTTGTAACACCTATAAAGCTTGGCGAAATATTATCATAAATTTGAGCCGTTGAATTAGTCATGTCAAGTTGATACCCATGACCTGTTCCATAACCAGAGTAGTTACTTATATTGAGATAATAAGTACTGCCTGATGTAACCCATACGCGTGGATTATTTGCTGGATCAGCTGAGCCCCAACAATTTGTTCCTGTTGAAGGTGTCAATGTGTTTGCCCCTGTAACACCATCAGTTGCAGACCAATTACAACTGACTTCGAGCCATGGTTTACTGGCAATATTACTTAAACTACTGCAATCGTCAGTTGTAAGATTAAATAAAGCCCAATCGTAATCATCCGATGCTACCCAGGGAGTTATTCTGAGATCAAACCATCCTGTGTTCTGGACGGTAAAAGTGTACCATACTGAATTTAATTCGCCTGCTGACATACATGTTGTTGGACAGCTTCCGGCTGGGATATCATTATAATTACCTGTGCCGGTATAACCGTTATATTCGTTGTAAGTATTCAGGCAAACAGGTATCGCTCCAAAACAATCCTGAACAGTAGGAGTCTGAGCTTTTACGGTAAAACTTATCAGGAAAAACAAAATTATCAAAAAGTAGTTCTTTCTCATTTGAAATATTTTGTGAAGTTCAAATTATTACATTGTAAATCAATGCATTAAATTGTTCAAAAATAATACATTTATATCTATCAAAAATAACCTTTACTAATCACCTAATTAAAGAGCAAAAAGCACCAATTTCATAGGATAAAAGGCTTATTTTAAATTATTAAATTTTTATTAATTTTTAATAAATTATGTTCAGATTTATTAATTTTAAAAAAAATATAATTTTTGTGCAATTTACGACATCTTTATGGATTTTCAAAATTTAAATTAAACTAAAATTACTAACATAATATTAACGATATAGACCTATGAAGGGAAATTTATTTTTGCTGCCGTCTGGGCTTAGCGATAGTACGCATTGCATCCCACAGCATAATATTGACATTATTATTAAACTTAGGTACTTTATTGTAGAAGAATTAAGGACTGCCAGAAGATTTCTTAAAAAAATTGATAAGGAAATTTGTATTGATGAACTTACATTTTTTTTATTAAATGAGCATACTAATGTCTCTTTGATCTCTCAATATCTGAAAATAGCACATGAAGGGCAAAATATTGGTTTATTATCCGAAGCTGGAGCTCCGTGTGTGGCAGATCCGGGGTCAGAAATTGTTAATATTGCTCATGAACAAGGCATTACAGTTGTGCCACTCTCAGGACCTTCATCAATTATTATGGCTCTAATGTCATCTGGTTTTAACGGGCAAAGTTTTACCTTTCATGGTTATTTGCCTGTTGATAATCTCCAATGTTCAAAAAAAATAAAAGAAATTGAGTCTGATTCATATAAAAGCAATCGAACACAAATTTTTATAGAAACACCATATAGAAATAATAAGCTTTTGGATAATATTCTGCTGACTTGCCGAAATGAAACCAAATTATGTGTTGCTGTTGATTTAACTGGTGAAAACGAAGTTGTTTTCTCAAAAACTATTAAAGAATGGAAAACAAAAAAAGTCGATTTGAATAAAAAACCTGCGGTGTTTTTATTATATTATTAGTTCGTAATTGAGAAACAGTATTTTAAGTAAAATTCTATTTTATAATCTGTTTTTTCTTGACTTTTCTTAATAAATATATTAATATTGCAATAAATAGATACTTCTATACATGCCTAAGTCATTATTAATTGTAAATGAGTTTATTAATTCATTAGAAAAATGCTTACCATTAAGGCTTGCGTATAATTGTTTTAACAGATCACTGTTTTTTTGGCTGTTATAGAAGATGATGATCATTTTACTGAGAAAAATATTATTTTAACTGAAGCCAGACTTAATGCCAAATATTCCGAACAGGGTTATTCAATTTCAACTAGTATTGTTAATAAAAGCGAGAATATTGAAATTCCAGAGTATTTCAATGAGGTCATTCCCGACCTTCAAAGAAATTGATATATCATGCTTTTCTTTTTTAACTCTTAATTAATTATCGTTTTTCTCTTTTAGGGATTTAAATCCTTCACCAAGTATTTCATTGGCATTGATTACGGTTAGAAACGCATGAGGATCAACTTTATGGACATATTCTTCCAGCATTGCCAGTTCTTTTCTGTTTACCACAGTAAAAATTATCGTCTTTTCTGTGCCTTTATACATCCCCGTACCTTGAATAAATGTTCCCCCTCTTTGGAGATCATTTATTATAACATCTCTTATTTCTTCATATTTATCAGAAATAATAAAAAGTGTTTTTTCGTAGCTCACACCTTCAAGAACAGCATCAATAACTTTTCCCGTCACAAATATTACTATCCATGAATACAATGGAATTTTCCAATCACCAAAAGCGATCAAACCCAAAAGAACTATTACAGAGTCAACATAAATTAACAAATATCCAACAGGCAGTTTAGTATATTTCGCAATTATCATAGCAATAATATCTGAACCACCAGAGGTTGCTTTTGATTTAAAAATAAGGCCGAGCCCGAATCCCACAAGTACTCCACCATATAAAGAAGATAATAATATTCCTGAATCACCTGTTACCAAAGGTTTCTCTCCCCAGAAATATGTGATGCCATCCATAAAAAATGAAGTAAGAACAAAACCAACTATGGTTTTAAACCCGAACTTAGGACCTAATATTTTAACACCTATTATTGTGAGTGGAATGTTTAGTATAAGCCCCATTAATCCTATAGGAAAGCCTTCGGGAGCAAATGAAAATACATTCTTTGTAACATAATGTATCACGATTGATATTCCGTAAACACCGCCGGGAACTATCATGTGCGGTGAAATAAAAAACTGAAAACCGGCTGCCAGTATGAACGAACCTATAATTATCATACTATAGCTGATGAACCATCTTTTTGAGAACTTTCTCTCTAATAGTTTTAAATCCATTTTTGTAATTTTTTTCTTGTCCTTTTTAAAAGAAATGATTTGCAAAATTAAATAAAAATAAGGAATGATAAATTCATGATGTGGTTTTATTTTGCACTAATTCTCATGTTCATTATGCTAGATTTGCATAATAGGGTTGATTAAATGTTTTTTATAAATAATATTATAGTATTCCCGTTTTATGTAATTTTGAGAAAGTTTTTAAACTTCTTTTATGCCCGTTAATTTATCCGAACTTAATATTCAGGGAGATATCTTTACTAATGATATCCAAAAGACGATATATTCAACAGATGCTTCAGTTTACAAAGAAATGCCATTGGCAGTCGTCAGACCAAAAAATAAAAACGATATAATTGAATTAGTAAAGTTTGCAATTCGAAATAATGTTTCTGTTATACCTAGAACTGCAGGAACTTCGCTTGCCGGACAGGTTGTTGGCAATGGAATTATTGCCGATGTTTCGAAATATATGACAAGTGTAATTGAGCTGAATGTTGAAGAAAAATGGGTGAAAGTCCAACCGGGCGTTGTACTTGATGAACTTAATAAATATCTTGAGCCTTACGGATTGTTCTTTGGGCCTGAAACATCTACTTCAAATCGTTGCATGATAGGAGGGATGGTTGGTAATAATTCTGCCGGCAATAAGTCATTGATATATGGCAGCACCAGAGACCATCTTTTATCTGTTAAAGCAATTTTATCTGATGGATCTGACGTTGAGATAAAAAATCTTTCAAAAGATGAATTCCTGAAAAAAACGAATGAGAATTCACTTGAAGGTGAAATTTACAAAAAGATCTATGATATTCTTAGCGATGAAAAAAACAAAACGGAAATAGCTAAAGAATTTCCGGACCCGAGACTAAAAAGAAGAAATACCGGATATGCTATCGACCTATTAATTGAGAATTCTGTTTTCACAGATTCACTTGATGATTTCAACTTTTGTAAACTAGTTGCTGGCTCGGAAGGAACTCTTGCGTTTTTATATGAAATAAAGCTGAATCTGGTTCCTCTTCTTTCAAAAAACAGAGCACTGGTTTGTGTTCATTTAAATACAGTTAACGATTCATTAGGTGCCAATCTTATTGCTCTAAAGTATAAGCCTATTTCAGTTGAACTTATGGACAAGGCAATTATGGATCTTGCCGCTGAAAATATCACTCAAAAGAAAAACAAATTTTTTCTGCAGGGCGATCCCGGTGCACTTCTTATTGTAGAGTTTGCTGAAGAATCATTTGACATCGTCAATGAAAAAGCTGCTGCCCTTGAAGTCGAAATGAGAGCCGCCGGTTACGGATTTCATTTCCCGATGGTAAAAGGTGCCGAAATGAAAAATGTATGGGATCTTAGAAAATCAGGACTTGGCGTGATGTCAAACATCCCGGGAGATAAAAAGCCTGTTTCTGTTATTGAAGATACGGCTGTAATTCCAGAGTTTTTGCCGCAGTATATCATTGAACTTGAAGAGATGCTTAAAAAATATGGCTTGGATTGTCTTTACTATGCACATATTTCTACCGGCGAACTTCACCTGAAACCAGTCTTGAATTTAAAAGACCCGAAAGATGTCGAACTGTTTCACACTGTAGCATTAGAAACTGCAAAGCTTGTAAAAAAATATAGAGGTTCAATTAGTGGTGAACATGGAGACGGCAGATTAAGAGGGGAGTTCATCCCTTTTATGATTGGCGAACATAACTATGAACTTATAAAACAGATTAAAAAAATCTGGGATCCGAATAATATTTTTAACCCCGGAAAAATTGTTGATACTCCTAAAATGAATGAGTTTTTCCGCTTCGAACCCGGAAAGCCTACAAAAGAATTTGATACTATTTTTGATTTTTCTAAAGATATAGGACTTATTAGGGCAATTGAGAAATGTAATGGCTCAGCCGACTGCCGTAAATCTGAAATTATCGGCGGAACAATGTGTCCTAGTTTTATGGCAACAAAGGATGAAAATTGTTCCACAAGAGCCAGAGCAAACATATTACGTGAATATCTTACTGCTTCAACCAAAAAAAATCCTTTCGACCATAAGGAAATTTATGAAATACTTGACCTCTGTCTATCATGTAAAGGTTGTAAATCCGAATGTCCTTCTAACGTTGATATTACAAAATACAAAGCGGAATTTCTGCAACATTATTATGACTCAAACGGAATAAAATTACGTACAAGGCTTATCGCTTATATAACTGACATCAATAAACTCGGGTCTATTTTACCTGGTGTTTTCAACTTTTTTGTTACAAACAGTTTCTTTTCAGGAATAGCAAAATATTTCCTCTCATTTGCGCCCAAACGAAGTATTCCTAAACTTTATAAATATACTCTTCGCTCATGGTTCGCAAGATATTCCAAATCAATAGACAATTCAAAACTTACAAATGGTAAAGTTTACCTTTTTGCTGATGAGTTTACAGAATATAATGATACTGAAATTGGTATTTCTGCTGTAAAACTTCTTAATGCACTTGGTTATAAAGTTGAGCTTCCAAAACACGATTTGAGCGGAAGGACTTTCCTCTCTAAAGGATTACTCCGAACAGCAAAAAAGATAGCTAATAAAAATGTTACCCTTTTAAAAGATTTAATTTCTGATGAAACACCGCTAATTGGTATAGAACCTTCCGGAATATTGACTTTTCGTGATGAATACACTGAGTTGGTTGATAGCGAACTTAGAGATGCTTCTAAACAACTTGCTAAATCCTGTCTTTTATTTGATGAGTTCATAGAAAGAGAATACAAAAAAGGTAATATTAGCAAAGAGTTGTTTTCTGATGAACAAAAATATATTAAACTACATGGTCATTGTCACCAGAAATCACTTGCTTCAATTGCTCCAACTAAATTTATGCTTGAAATCCCTGAAAACTACAAAATTGAAGAGATAAAATCTGGTTGCTGTGGAATGGCAGGCTCATTTGGATATGAAAAAGAACATTATGACCTTTCAATGAAAGTAGGAGAGCTGGTATTATTTCCGGAGATAAGAAAGGCAGAGCCTGAAATGATTATCTCTGCTCCCGGAACAAGTTGCCGCCATCAGATAAAAGATGGTACAGGAAAAATAGCTTTACATCCTTTGCAGATTTTGTACAATGCACTGAAAGCCAAATGACATCAGAACAGATGAAAAATAAACTTCTTCTTATTAATCCTTTTTCTCAATATCATAAAGGATTAGGAAACTCACGCAATAAATACCCACCGTTAGGATTGGGAATTGTTGCCGCTTACACTCCTGAAAATTGGGAAATTAAAATAATTGATGAGAATTTTGAAAGATTCACGTTTGAAAAAGCCGACCTGGTTGCAATAAGTGCATTTACAGCTCAGATAAACAGGGCTTACCAGATTGCAGATATTTATTTGAATGAAAAAATACCGGTAGTCATCGGTGGTATTCATGCGTCATTTTTGCCGGAAGAGGCAATATTACATTGTAATTCGGTTGTTATCGGCGAGGCTGAAACTTCCTGGGTATCCGTAATTAGTGATTTTGAACAAAATAAACTTAAAAAATTTTATAAAGGCGGCTTCGCAAACCTTGATAATATAAAACTTCCAAGAAGAGATTTATTTGATAAGAGATATGAATTAAGTTCTGTTATTTCAAGCCGTGGATGCCCTTTTGGATGTGATTTTTGCTCGGTATCATCATTTTATGGAACAAAAACCAGGTTCATGCCCATTGAAAAAGTTATCCTTGATATTAACTCTGTTAAAAATGGGTTTATTTGGTTTGCAGATAATAATCTTTTTGGAAATTCAAAGAAAGAACAGGAATGGGCTAAATCTCTTTTCAGAGAAATGATATCAAAAAAAATAGAAAAAAAATGGTTCTGCTTTGCTAATCTGCATTCATGCCTCGATACAGAATTATTATCTCTTGCCAGAGAAGCAGGTTGCCGTATGGTTTTCCTTGGTTTTGAAACCGAAGATGATAAAATGCTCTTAAATTCAGGGAAAGACCATCAATCACAATTGTTTAAAAACGTTTTTGATAATATGCATAATGCCGGACTTGGAATTTTTGCAGGAATGGTGCTGGGACTCGAAGATGATAATGCCGAAAGTATTAGGCAACGTGTAAATTTTATTATTGAAAGCCCGATTGATTGTTATTGGGTAACTGTAAATACACCTCTTCCGGGATCAAAAATATTTGAAAGATTGCTTAAGGAAGACAGAATAATAAAAAATAATTTCCCTCCCGACTGGGATTATTATAATTGGAAGCATCCTGTGTTTAAACACCATAATCTTAGCGATGAAAACTTTACCAAGGAACTTAAGGATGCATATTCAAAATTGTATAATAAAAAGACAATTGCTCAAAAATACAGACAAACTATAATAAATACCGGTAATGTAGAAATTGCAGATCTTTGCTTTATTACAAACATGAATAATGCTGCAGTCTTTAATGAAAAACAATAGTGTTATTCAGTTCTGATGTATTTTAGCGAAACATCCTTCATCTTACTGAAAATGTCATAAATCTTATCCGAGTCTGATTTTCTTACAGAAAACACAATTTTGCAATCAAGCTCAAAATGATGATAAAGCTGCTCTGCATCTTCGTCCTTTAAAACTTTCATTACATCATTCATTTTATCGTAAGCGAAACTTATTTCATAAACATCTTTGATTGTTTTTTCAATTATTTCAGCTGTGTCAAGTGCCTCTTTAGCAGCAGTTTTATATGCGTTTATCAAGCCGCTTACGCCAAGTTTTGTTCCGCCGTAATATCTAATTACTACTATTAATATATTGGTGAGGTCTTTTGATTGTATCTGTCCGAAAATCGGTCTGCCCGCTGTACCGGATGGTTCACCATCGTCATTTATACGGTATGCTGATTTGTCGAAGCCAAGCTGGTATGCATAACAATGATGTGTGGCATCATAATATTCTTTCTTTAAGGCAATAAGCGATTCTTTTACCTCATCTTCTGTAATAACAGGAATAGCAACAGCAATGAACTTACTGGCTCTGTCCCTGAAAGTTCCCTGTGCGCGATTTTTTATTGTTTTGTATGTATCTGAGAAAAGCATGACTGATGCAAAAGTATAAAAAACCATCAATCATCATATTTTCATCTTGTAAATTTTTTTATACTCTTCATTTGCCTTTTCTTTATATAGAAAGTAAATATAACCAGCATTTACGCTAATTTTCTCTATATACACAAAATCAGGAATAACAATACTGTTCATTATTTTCCCGGTTTCAATATTGAATTCTTTGAGTGTTGTAATGCCATCTTTTTTAAATGTGCTGTAATATCTATTGGATGCATGATCATAGTAAACTTCTTCTTTCCAGTTCTTATCACTATTAAAACTTAATTCATGCTCTTTTATAAAATTACCTTTTTGGTCATAGAACTCAATTGCGGAATTATTGAAGTTCATTATTATCAAAGTGTCGTTATTTCTGAATAAAGGCGCATAAATGGGTTTGTTCATTATCATTTCTGTAAATCTGATATCTGATTCTGTTCCATCGAAATAAACGCCCCAGTAATTGCGTTGGATCCCTTCATCATTTCTTATTGTTCTGAAATTGTTGTATGAACTGTCAACCTCATTATAACAGATATAATTAAGTTCCTGATTTCTTTTTTTATGTAATTTGAGATAGAAGAAATTATCCTTATTGTCAATTACTGGTTTAAATGCTGCATAAAATTTCTCGGTTTCAACCGGGTTGACAAGCTTTAGATTTCCTTGTTCAGTAATGATTATTTGCATGGTATAGTTTCTTGAAACGAAATTGCAACGGCCAAAACAATCTTTATAAATTTCTTTCGGTTTGAAAACCGGAAGGGATGTGATAGAATCACCATTAGTATTAAATAGGATCAATGTCGGTTTATAGAAACAGTATTTTGGATAAGCAATAACTAAAATATTTGAATCCATAAATTCATAATCAGAAACAAAAAGCGATTTATCCTTTAAAATATTTATCACTTTGAAGGCTGTAATATTAACTTCAGAAAGATTTTTTGTCTGTGGTGTAAGCTTTATGTGAAGGTTTTTTAGGCTGTCAGTCGAAACAAATATTCCTTTTTCATTATAGGAAAGATGCGAAACCATCAGTTTTTTAATTGTTTTACCGATGTTTATTGTGAAATAACCTTTTTCATTGCTGATGGTTCCGCATTTTTTGTCGGGAGTGAAAATATTTGCTTTAGAAACGGGTTGGTTTGTCAACGAATCAATAATATAACCTGAGATTAAATATCTGGCTTCCTGGCTATATGATTTACCGGTCGACAAAACAAGAATTAGTAATATGTAAAGCCTTAATTTCATTATATTGGATAAGTTTAAAACCTGAAACCTGAAACTTGAAACTTGTGACCTGTAACTTTGAACTATCTCTGCATTGTAAAATAGCTTTTAGTTTCAATAACTACACATCCACCTGTAAAATCGCCATATTTAGCCGGAACGCCACCTGTGTACACGCTAATGCTTCCAACCGAACCTGATGGCACGTTCATCTGTGAATCCATAGATTTTACACCATCAATATAATAAACCACATCGCCTTGTCTTGAACCGCGGAAATATAATTCGCCGTCATCAGATCTCAATATACTTGACTCCATCAAAACAATTATCTTGGATAAATCAGTATTTCCGGGTATAGTTTCTAGTTCACTTGATATAATATCCATCCTGGAAGTTTGTTCAGGGTCAATAAGTAATCTGCCAGGAATAACAACTTCCGGAAGGTCAGAGACATACTCGCTCATGTAGGCATTTGGGACAAAGGTGATTTTTTCCGGAGTTACTGATACAGATGCTATTTTAACAGTATCATAACCTACAAAAGTGATGTTCAGGTCATAAATGCCGGAAGGTAAAGGTTTTATGGTAAACCAACCTGCTTTATCCGAATTATTTCCATATATTTTATTGCCGGATTTAATCCAAACCGTAGCGCCTGGAATTGACTGATTTGTGACTTTGTCAAATACTCGACCTCTGATTTCTCCGCTGTTCTGAGAAAATGATGCGAGAAAAAATCCCGCAATAAACAAAATTGTAAAGACTGATTTTTTCATATAAATATTTGTTTTGATTAATACTTATATGAAGTTAAAGCCTTAGATTTAATTTG
>CAZELC010000073.1:0-10874 GCA_964512865.1 uncultured Bacteroidales bacterium | reverse complement strand
GTATTACATCAATATTATTGAACGCGCTGTTATCCGTAAAAACTGAGCCTGTGATCTTCAAAGAGTTGTTTCTTGAAAAAATTGCAGAACCACATGAGTCTGCATTATTGCTATTGAACCTACAATATTTTATTCTGACCTTAGAAAAATTATCAAAATAAAAGACACCTCCACATTTTTCCTTTAGCAAGGATGTCGTAGTATTCTTTTTAGCGTAAGCAAACTTGCAATATTCATATATAGAGCTGTCAGTAAGAGCAGGTAAGCTGTCATATCTTATTCCATTCCAGCCAACTGCAGTATTTTTTGCAATGAAAAATATCGAATCATTTACATCGCCTTTTGCTTTAATAAATCCCTTAACATCAATCATATATTTGCCCTGAAACTCAACAACGACCCCGGGTTTTATTGAAAGCGCAACACCGGAATCCACTTTTATATCACATGTAACTTTTATTGTGTCTGCCTGCCAATAAGTGTTCTGAGAAATATTACCACAGGCATTAGCAATAAGCTGATGCTCATAAGCACCAATATCGACAATACCTCCGCTAATACGCGGGTTATCCATTATGTCAACTGCTGGCAAATGCAGACCTGAAGTATCTGTTTTTCCTTTATTGATACATTGAGAAAGTTTTTTTAACTGATAATTAAGGTTAAGAGTATCATAAAATAAAGGATTTAATGCTATATTATTTAAATAGACTCCATTATAATGAACTCCTGAACCTGGTCCACCAAATTCAGATGTGCCTCCCTGTATATCACAATTATAAAAATTAGGGTCAGTTCTCCTGCTTGTCAAATTTACCTGTTTACCTGTTCCTGTTGCAATATTATTGTAAAATATTGTATTATAGAACGTTGGGTTTGAATAAACATTTGATGCTGCTGTATCAGAAATGCAATTAATACCTCCTCCATAAGCTGCTTTATTTTCAGTAATGGTATTATTGATAAAATCTGAAACGGAATTATAAAAACCAATTGCTCCTCCAAGTTGTCCAAGATTATGATGGAAGACATTTCCGATAACTTTGGCACTACATGTATCAGCACAACAAATTGCACCACCAATTATATTTGTGAAATTATTTTCAAATAAATTGTTCATTACTGTTGGCGAAGAACGTTTGAGATATAAAGCACCACCCTGATTAGAACGGTTATTCACAAAATGGGAGTTTTTTACAAGTGCGGAAGAATTGTAAAGGTAAACTGCTCCGCCATAATTTGCAGCCTTGTTGTTTTGAAAGAAGCAATTACTGATAACAACCTTATTATAGTTTCTTATGAAAAAAGCGGCCCCACTTGTTTCTTCAACACTACTGCCTCTTGCTTTTGTATACAAAAATCTGCAATATTCAAAAATTGAGGTTGTGTTTGATGACGGTGTATTTATAAATGAAAAACCATTCCACGCACCATTATTTATTGACATACTGCTAAATCCCGTGGTATCCTTAACGGTGAAAATTATTGGCCGATTTGCCAACCCAATTGCAGAAACCGAACCCTGAACTGAAATATTATAATAGCCTTGAAACTGAACCAGTACACCTGAACTAATTGTCAGAACAACTCCGTTTTGTAAAGTTATATCACCTGTTACCTTAACAGTATCAACGTCCCATAAAGTATTAGTGCTTATTGCTCCGTTAACAGAAATTGATGTTGCTTTTAATTCGACAGAGGTTAATAGTCCGATAACCAAAAAAATTATCAAAAAGTAAATTTTTTTCATATAGCTTAGTTTTTTATTATATGTTTCTTAAAAACCAAACCCTTCCAAAGCCAATGCTTTCGAAGGGTTTAATATCAATTTTTCTTTTCTGCTATCATCTTAAAATTGTAACGGAGCCATGAACCACATCAAATCCTGTTTTCATCGGATCAAAAATAAAAAAGTATGTCCCGTCTGAAATACCATCAGCATTCCAGTCATTACGATAATGATATTTTTCAAAAATTTTCACACCCCACCTGTCGAATACAACAAGCTTGTTTTCAGGATATTTTTCACAGTTTTTAACTACAAAGAAATCATTATAACCATCGCCATTCGGTGTAAAAATATTCTCATATTTAAGCCTGTCGTCAATTAATTCTACTCTTTTAGTTATTGTATCCATACATCCATGACTAGAAACAACAATTAGTGTCACATCATATAATCCTTCATGGCTAAAAGAATGAATTGGATCCTGAAGAACCGAAGTACCACTTCCTGAAGCAGGGTCGGAAAAATTCCAGTTCCATGCAGTTGCGAATGTGCTGTTATCAGTAAAATGAATAGTAAATGTTGAATCTATTGTTGCCATTATCAATTCAGGTGTTGCAGTAAAATCTGCCACAGGTTTTGGATAAACGGTAATCATTGCCGGTTTCGACATCGTACTGTCACATCCCCAAACGGATACAACTGTCAATGACACATCATAAGTTCCATAATCAGTATAGATATGTTGCGGATTTTTAATCGTATCTGTACCACCATCGCCAAAAGTCCATGAATAAGTCTGGTTTTCATTAGGACTTAATTCCGTGAACTGTACAACTAATGGCTGGCATCCGTCAAGTTTATCCGAGATAAAGTTTACAGGAGGCAGTGGATGAAGTTCAATAAGTTTTATTGTGTCAAATATATTGCAGGTTACAGCATCAATTATTTCTACAATATAAGTTCCTGCGCAAAGGTGATTTGCAGTATCGAGATGTCCGCCATAAGGATTCCAGTTATATGTATATCCTGGTGTTCCTCCTGTGGCATGCACAACAGCCTGTCCTGTACTGTCGCCATGACACATAATATCAGTTCCTGTAACCGTAGAAAACAACTGTGGATTAATATAAAGTATTGTAAGACTTTCTGTAGACACACAACCGCTTGCATCAGTTATAGTGCATGAATAAGATCCAACGCCTTCAATAATACTGTCTGTTGTTGCTGTGGTAGTGTGCGATTGTCCATTAGACCAGTTATATGTATATGGCGGTGTTCCATGAGTTACAGTTACAGTAATTGTAGCAACAGTATCTCCATAACAAATAACATTCGGCCCGTCTATAGATGTTTCAAATGGTGGGTTTGGAATTATTGTAGTTCCCGGAACAATAGTATCAAAATCCCCGTGTCCGCTTTGATCGGGTTTGAATCCTGCAAGCTCCCAGGTTCTGTCGTACCATGTTATCGGAATATAACCCAAAGGTAATGACAAGTCAATTAAAGGACCGATTGTGATTGTTTGGTCAAGTTGTGGATATTGATTATTTCCCACACATATCGCAGACGAACATATTGTTTGAGTGCAGTTACCCGAGCCGTAATCTTCCGGGCATGGCGCAGGAATTTCAAGGCACATTTCGGGAATGCAAACATCGGGTGCTACAGGGAAACTTGGAAGGTTAATAACAAATGTGAATGCAGTAAGAACGAAAGTAAAAGCAATACTATCCCATGTATGATTTCTAAAGGTATTATCCATTGCGAATTTTACATCAATATCCATTGATGGTGGTGCAACACAAGGGTAAGTAACGTGCAATGCATTATCTACTTCAAACTTAATACTTGCTGCAAAACCCGAGTCAACAACTGCCAAAGATGGGTCTGTAACATAATAATCTAGTGGTTGGGGGAAATCAAGTGTTGCCCAAATTGTGGGACACAGATAATAATTTTGATGCATATAGCTTGCAGCAACCAGATGTGCGGTAAGCAAACTATAGTCGATAGTAATTCCCATACCAATGTTAATTGTGCCATTCAGCATTGAAAGCACTGCTGCCCACGAAGAATCAAACGCACTAAGGAACTGAATAATATCAAGATCAAAATGCATATAAGCACTGTCACCCTTTGCATTAACGCATTTACTCGGTAAATCTAACCAATGATTTGTTTCAACATAAGGAATACCAATAACGCCACTTAAACCTATACCGCCAAGATTATTGAAAACTATAGGAATAATAGTGTCGTGAGCCATATAGAATCCAATTGCCGGATCATACCATGGATAAGTAACATCAGCAATTCCATTTGAGTCGGAAATATGGATAAGATTTGTAGTATCTAAAGGCACGCCCACATTAAGAATTGGTATATTTGAACACGACCATACGCACACATTGGCGTCAACATTAAGGTGAAAGCCAAAATACAAATCAAGGCTTATTGAGCCGGTATTCGGGAAAAATGAATGTAAATAATTATCAGGGTCAACGGTGTAACTTGAACCAATAGTGATTGTTTGCCCAGGATTGAAACTATTGTTATTTGGAAAAGTAAGATCTATTGTGGTCGGGTAGTAAGCCTCTACAAATCCTGTAGTAAACCCTTCTATGGTAAAATTAACACCGTGCTTAAGCCAGTAGCCTAATGTTAACTCAACACCAAAATCACCACCAAGTATTTGTGTAATAGAACCTTGGGTTGTAGTATCATGCTCATCAATATCATATAAATTAATAACTGTGTCCATGTCAAACGGGCTTCCATTTGGTCCCCACATATTCTGATGCGAAGTTCTCCAGTTCACATCATAAGTTATAGTGTGCGTCTGAGCAAAACACTGGTTTATAATAATCAGGAAAAATAAAAAGGATAATAGTCTTCTCATAATTTTTTCAATAATTGTACTCACTTTATAAAAAATCAACAGTAAGCAATGATTTTGTCATTATTTCATATAATGCCTGCTTTGCAAAAACCGGATAATTAACTGTAATCCATACCGTTTTGGTTTCGTCACCTGCAAGGAGCATAAGCTTTTCAAACTCAAGTTCCTGATTTGTTTCCTTGCTTTTTAACTTAGCAGTTGAAATATAAATTATACCGTCCAGTCCTTTTTCTGTTTTGATACTTTGCTGGCTCTGAAAAGTAAAACCAAGGTTTTCGAAATATTTAGCATCAACTTTTGTTATTACCTTTGAAAAGGAAGCACCTCTGATTTCCTTAACTGTCAGACTGCTTGCAGCTCCTTTAAACACATAACATTTTTGGACTTCATTATATTCGTAAACTGAAGGAATAGAAATTTCAATCTTAGTTTCAGGCACCTGAACCTTTGATAGTCTGTAAGAACTGTCAGCTTTATGCTGAGCAGATATTGACATTGTAACCAATAAAAAAAACAATGAAAAGATTACCGTTTTGAAGTAATTTCTGTTTTGCATGGTAAAATGATTTATTGAAGTTGCAAATATATAAAATAATGAAATAAAATAAAATTATTTGTTGTTAAAACTTAGATTGTTTTAACTTTGCATGTATAACAACTTTTACAGGCAAATGGTTGCTTGTTTATTATTAATAAATGTTTAATAGTTTTTATTATGAATAATAAGAGTTTTCTGATTGTTTTGCTTCTTTCAATGGTTTTTACATGCAGTTATTCAATTGTTTCAGCTCAAAACACCCCTGAGGAAATGTCAGATAAGTTTTTTAAGCTTTATGTTGAGAAAGGCGTAGATGCTTCCGTTGATTATCTCATGTCGACAAATAAATGGCTAAAAAAAGACTCAACCAGAATAATATCAATTAAAATGCAGCTAAAAAAAGGCGCAGCTATTATGGGACAGTTTTATGGTTATGAATTAATTGATAAAAGGAACTATTCTGAAAGCCTGATAACTTATGATTACATGATGAAATATGATATGCAGCCGATTAAAATCACATTTTTTTATTATAAGCCAAAGGATGTCTGGCAGATTCAGACTTTTGTTATGGAAGAAATCAGACCTCAGCAGTATGATCCTGCAAAAAACAAAAAGGACAGCGATAATCCAAAAAAACCTTAAAAATCAGTACATTTCATTAATCAAGTCACGATATTTATCGGCAATTATATTTCTTTTTATTTTTAAAGTCGGCGTCATTTCACCTGATTCGATACTTAGCTTTTCATGCAAAATTCTAATCTTTTTAATTTTCTGAAATTCCGGACTATCTTTTTGGGCCAAATTTATTTTATCCTTAAATAATTTCATGATCTCTTTATTTACAACCAGTTTATCAATGCTCTCGTAGCTGATACCTTTTTCTTTAGCCAGCTCCTCAAGCTTCGTATGGTCAGGAACAACCAATGCCGTAAGGAAATTCATATTATCGCCAATAACAATTATCTGCTCAATTAATGAATCATTACTAAAATAGTTTTCTATCTGCTGAGGTGAAACATATAGACCGGAAGACAACTTTATTAAATCTTTCTTCCTTTCCTTCATTATCAGATAGCCATCTTTATCAAATTCTCCCAGATCACCCGTTCTAAACCAGTCGTCAATAAAAGCATCCGAGTTTTCTTCCGGTTTTTTGTAATATCCAAGGAATACGGTTTCACCCCTGACGAGTATTTCACCTTCATCACTTATTCTTACCTCAACATCAGGCAGGCACTTTCCGGTTGTTCCGAATTTAATGTCGTCATCTGAAAAACCTGCTACAGTAGCAAAAGTTTCCGTTAAACCATAAGCATATTTAATATTAATCCCGATTGCATGAAAAAATATGTTTATCTCGTCCTGCAGCATAGCTCCGGCGCAAGGCATAAATTTAATATTTCCTCCAAATGCAGCCCTTAGTTTACTCAACACCAGTTTATCCGCAATTTTTAACCTTAATTTCAGCAGCGGATCGATAAGCTCATCATTTAGCATACGTTTAAGAGCTTGTTTTGCTGTTTTTACCGACCAATTGAATATCATTTTTTTTATTCCCGAGCTTCTGCTGATTGTATCATGCATCATTGAATATGCCTTTTCGAAGAATCGTGGAACGCTGCACATAGTATCAGGTTTTACTTCCCGCATTGCCTCAATTATCCTCGGATAATGCAGATAATGATTGGTAATTCCACGATGTAAACAATAATATGTCCAGGCTCTTTCAAAAACATGACTTAATGGAAGCATCGCTAATGACACATAACTATCTTTAACATTAAGATACAAATCATGTATCCGCATTGAGTTCATTAGGTTTTTATTTGTCAGAACAACACCTTTTGGTTCACCTGTCGTGCCGGAGGTGTAAATTATTGTGAGAGTATCGTTCTCATCTACCCTGCTCAGTCGTTCTTCTAATAGTTCACTGCTATCGCTTCTTCTTCCATTTTCAAGAGCTTTATTATAATGAAAGGAGAATTCTTTATTAAATTTTACAGTCTTGTCGAAAACAATAATCTTCAAGTCAAGGCCAGCAGATTCTTTAACTTTTATCAGCTTGTCGTAAAGATCCTGTTCTCCTGTAAAAACAACCTTGGTTTCTGTTTCTTTAATTATATATTCGATATTTTGAATTGGAGAAGTATAATGTATTGGCACCACAACAGCACGACAGCTTAAAATGGCAAGGTCAGCAATAGTCCACTCAATATAATTGCTTGATAATATTGCAACATTTTCTTTTTCCCTGACGCCAATATCTATAAGAAATTTTGCAATGCTATCCGTCTCTTCTCCCATTTCCGACCATGAAATGAATTTCCATTTATGATCATTAGAGCGGTATCCAAGAGCGTTTTTATCTTTGTACTCGGCAATTCTGTCTTTTACCAGAAGAGATACAGGTTTATATTGCATTGCTTAAATTATTTATTAAAATATTGACATGCAATATTAATAAATTTATCTTTTTGATGATGGTTTAAGGGAAAGTTTTTGTGCTGATCATTCTGTCTTTCTTTGAGTCGTACTTAATGACAATTTCAAAATTCTTCGATAATTATCAGAGGTAGTTTAAATTTAGCTTGTTTTGGACTAAAGTTCTTAATAACAGTTATTTCATTAGCCATGAAAATAATGAAAATGATTTTAACATAATGAATAGATAGAATAAATTTAAACAACCTCTCAATAATAATTTTTCCCCTAACCCTTCCTGCACTTTATAAGGAAAACTTATCACTTAGTTTTTGTAAAAATATATTGGCTTAAAACAATAAAAAATGTGGTGAAGATAATATTAAGGGAAGCTCTGTAAAATGTAAGGAAAAAATGTGTGAACTTGAATATTTCCAAATAAAACAGAATAAAATGATGAAATGCTGTTAATATTAATGTATAGCTCAAAAACCAACGAAAGCCAAGATTTTTTATTCCGGGTTGCATCCCTTGCTCATATTCCTGTTTTGCCGAAATCACGGTTGTTGACCATGGTCTGATATAAGCAATAAATGTACAGGCAATAGTGTGCAAACCAATTGTATTACTAAAAATATCAACCATAAGGCCTGTAAAAAATCCCGTAAGCAACAAGAGCCATTTTGGGGTTTCAAAAGGCAAAAGAAGAATTATCAGCAAATAAATATAAGGTGTCATGAAATCAAAAAAGTGAATATTATTGAAAACCAGTACCTGAAGAAGTACCAGAAGAATAAATCGCAATATATTCTTTACAATAATATTACTCATCCGTTTTAGCTTTTTTGAGTTTGTCCTGTTCTTCCTTCATCAAATCTTTAACAATATATGCATAGCCGATATTATTAAAATCGGTTGACAGTTTCACGGTAATTGAATAAAAATCATTACCTTTTTTTGTTTGAAAATCAGTAATAATACCAATCATAATTCCTTCAGGAAACATAAAAGAATAACCGCTGGTAATTACGGTATCACCATTATTAATTTTAACATGAGTTGGCACATCTTTAAGGTTGGCCACATCTATATTTTTACCATCCCAAGCAATTGTTCCGACATAATTATTCTTTTTTATTTTTGCCGAAATTTTACTTTTTGGATGTAAAAGTGATCTTACGGAAGTAAAATTTTCTGAAACATCATCAACAATACCGACAACACCCTGAGAACATATTACAGCCATGTCTTTTTTAATACCATGCTTACTTCCCTTGTTAAGCATAAGATAATTGCTGGCCATATTAGTGCTGTTGTTAATTACTTTAGCACTTATATATTCATACTGCTGGCGATAGAGAGTGTCGTTATATACAAAAATTCTGTTGTCTGTTTTAATAAAAGAGCTTTTTTGAAGACTTAAAAGCTTTGCATTTTCCTCAGCCAATAACTTATTTGTACCTTTTAATGAAAGATACTCACTGAAATTATTAAAAATTGAATACACGCCGCCGGTAATATTATTGGTTGCATTAACTGCTATTGATTTCTGATAGAAATTATTATTAACGAATAATAATACAGCAATTATCTCCAGAAACAAAAAAAAGAGAAAATAGTAATGTTTAAGAAAAAACTGTATTAATGGCCTCATTTTCCGGGCTTATTATTTTAGTAATTACCAGAGTGCTATTTCTGAATATTTACTTAATAAGGAATGTAAACTTATCAAAGTTTTTAAGTGCAATGCCTGTTCCTCTTGCTACTGCTCTCAATGGGTCTTCTGCCACATGAACAGGGAGTTTGGTTTTAAGATGAATCCTTTTGTCAAGTCCTCTTAACAGTGAACCACCGCCAGCAAGATAAATACCTGTCCTGAAAATATCGGCTGCCAATTCAGGAGGAGTCATTTCAAGAGCATTAAGAACAGCTGCTTCTATTTTTGTAATTGATTTATCAAGTGCATGGGCAATTTCGGCGTAATTCACCATAATTTCTTTCGGGATACCTGTGAGCATATCTCTTCCATGAACCGGATAATCAGGCGGTGGATTGTCAATATCAGGTAATGCTGCACCAACTTCTATTTTTATCTGTTCTGAAGTTCTTTCGCCAATATTAATATTGTGTTGTTTACGCATATATTCTTCTATATCGCTGTTGAAATCATCTCCTGCAATACGAATTGATTTATTATTAACAATACCGCCAAGTGCGATTACGGCTATTTCAGATGTACCGCCACCAATATCAATAACCATATTTCCATTAGGTTCAAGTACATCAAGTCCAATTCCGATAGCTGCCGCCATTGGTTCATGAATAAGCCTTACTTCTTTGGCGCCTGCCTGTTCGGCTGAATCTCTAACAGCACGTTCCTCAACCTCTGTAATACCTGATGGAATACAAATTACCATTTTTAATGCCGGCGGAAATAAAGATCTTTTGGGATTTGTCATTTTAATAAATTCCTTTATCATTATTTCAGCAGAATGGAAATCTGCAATAACACCATCGCGCAAAGGGCGAATAGTTCGGATATTTTCGTGGGTCTTGCCGTGCATCATCATAGCACGCTTTCCAACCGCAATAACTTTCCCTGTAGTTCTGTCTATTGCAATTATCGAGGGTTCGTCAACGACAACTCTGTCGTTGTGAATTATAATAGTGTTGGCAGTACCAAGGTCTATTGCAATTTCTTTTGTAAATAATGAAAAAAGTCCCATAATAATTATTAATGTTTAAAATGTCTGAATCCTGTACAAACCATCGCCATATTGTTTTTATTGCAATAATCGATGGAATCTTTATCCCTTATTGAGCCGCCAGGCTGAATGACAGCTTTAATTCCTGCTTTTGCTGCAATCTCAACACAATCCGGGAACGGGAAAAATGCATCTGAAGCCATAACGGCACCATTCAAATCAAATCCAAATTCACCGGCTTTTATTATCGCCTGCTTTAAGGCGTCAACCCTTGATGTTTGTCCTACTCCACTTGCCAACAACTGTTCACCCTTAGCTAAAATTATAGTATTTGACTTGGTATGCTTTACAATTTTGTTGGCAAAAAGCAAGTCAGTAACTTCCTCCGCTGAAGGTCTTAACTCGGTTACATAATTGAAACATTCTTCCGTTTCAACCTTAAGATCTTTTGTTTGTTCAATAATTCCGTTAAGCAATGATTTAAATTGTGTTTCAGGGAAATTGAACATTTTCTGCTGCAAAATTATTATATTTTTTTTACTTCTAAGTAATTCAAGACCATTATTTTCGAAACCC
>CAZELC010000072.1:0-11158 GCA_964512865.1 uncultured Bacteroidales bacterium | reverse complement strand
ATTAACTATCAATTCACTACGAAAAGCTTCTTTGTTAATGAATTTGTAAGCGAAGATATTTTTACAAACCAGGCTCCTTTACTTAAAGATGAAACGTCAAAAGTAATGTGTTGTTGTCCGGCATTCATCAGCCCATCTTTCAGAGTGACAGCAGCGCGACCGGTGATATCAATAACTTCAATCTTAACCGATTCTTCATTTGAAAGATAAAAATCAACAGTTGTGTTTCCTGAGCATGGATTGGGATAAATATTTACCTTATCAATTGAAATAGTATTTTCTTTTACAGAAGATGATGGAGTGTATACGGTGTTTTGCGGATCCCAATTTGCCCATGGTGAAGTCCAGTCAGTAGATCCCATCGGACCTGCAAAAGTTACTTTATCAAAGAAAGGGTCACTGGCAAGTCTTGAGTTAGTCCACAAAGCTTTTCCTAAAACAGGTGAGCCAGCCAAAGGCACAAAATTAGGTGCAGAATAGTTGAAAGGGTTTGTTATCATAAGAAGATCATTTGTTGCTAATGTGTCATTATGTCTGTTTACATCAAAATACCAGCTTTTAGCTGTTGAAACAGACCATAATTGACCGGATGGTACATCAATAAATTTTCCCATTCCAGACATAATACAGTTTTCTATTTGCAAGTCATTATTATTTGCATTTGCATCTGTTGCATCACCATCAACATACAAACCTGTTGGCCAGCCAGCAAAAACTGAATTATAGCATGACATCCTTGAATTTCTTCTGATATGCATTGCCCTTTTAAAAAGTGGATTGAAAGGGTTTGACATATCAACCTTTGGTCCATACAGACCAACATTAGCAAAAAGTGCTGAAGTGTATGGTGTATTGCTGCTACCGGTTGCATCATTATCTGATTCAAAACCGTTTGAACCGGAAACATCAGCAACTGCAGAATCTCTTAATCCTATACAGAACTGTAATTTTCCTGAATATCCGAAGTCAGTATCAAACTCATCGTCAAGACCCCTGAATGCAATCAAATTTTTACAATTAACAGTACCGCCAAACCACTCATAAGAATCATCATTCGAATAAGATACTTGTATATGATCTATTGTTGTTCCATTACCCACACCACCAAAGGTTAAACCGTTGATTTCTTTATTTGGCTGAAATGGATATCCGGCAAATTCAATTCTGACGTATTGGAGAACTCCTGAATTATCAGAATTATCATTGCCGCCATAATAACTACGAGGACCTCCTTCAATTTGTGCTTCTCCACCAGCTGCGTTAATAATTGCCTTTCCACAAAGTACTAGTCCACCCCAATCTCCTCTGGTTCTTGAGCCTGCAGGCATGTCTGAAGTAAAAATAATAGGCTGTGTCGGAGTTCCGACAGCATTAATTTTTGCACCTCTTTCAACAATAAGTGAAGAGCCGGTAAAAGTGTGATCGCCTTCGATTATTGTACCAGGCTCAATTGTTAGTGTTACACCATTTACAACGTACACAAACCCTTGGATTAAGTAAATATGGTTATTTGTCCACGTTTGAGAGGTTGCTATCGAATCTTTAATAATGATAGTCTGAGCTGATAATGTTGCACTTAAGCCCAAAAGTGCTGTTACCATAATTAGGTAAATTTTTTTCATTTTCATTTTAAATTTTTTTTAATTAATAATTAACACAAAGGTAAATTCAATAATATTTTTACTGATTAAGGTAATATTACTTATATAAAAATTATTTGTAAAGCAATTTTCATTTTGTTCCATTTGTATTAAGTTAATTTAAAATAGAAATGACCTCATCAACTTGATTTAGTTCTCTATTGTGATCATGGTGGTTCTTGTTTTGAAAGTCAGAATTTGAGATTAAGCCCTAAAGTATAATAAGGACCTTTTTTATAACTCATCGTATTTTGAGACGTTTTTATTGTTGCATCATTTACTCCATCTCCGTCAGTATCTTTAGAGTATGTTATAAACTGCTTCAATTGAACTTCCTGATTCAGAATATCCTGAATACCTCCTTTGATTGTGATGAATTTCCATATTTTCTGTGAAAAACTTATATCAAGCAGATTATGAGGCATTTCATAAATATCAGGAGTGTTAATATCGCCAACAAAGACAATTCTTTTTCCAATGACATTATACAAGGCATTAACTTGTAAACCGATTTTATCGTTTTGATATTGCAAACCGCAGTTAATTATATAAGGAGATTGCCCTTGCATTGGTCTTTTATTTTTGTTAGAAAGTGACTGCTGTTGATCAAAATACACCCTGCTTTGTATAATTGCTCCATTCATAACAATGCTGAAATCTTTAAGAAATTTAAAAAACTTATTATCTCTTAATGACGACAGTGATTTTTTTATTTCAAGTTCAATTCCTAAACTATATGCCGACTCAGCATTTGCAAATGAATAATTTAAATCACTTCCTGCAGGAATTATTATCGACTCTATTGGATTAATAAACTTTTTGTAAAAACCACCTATTGTAAATGTTTCATTAGCAGATGGATAGTATTCAAATCTCAAATCAAAATTATGTATTAGTGCATCTTTAAGTGTGTCGTTGCCAACTATTGTTGCTGCCATTTCGAAATCATAAAACGCATAGGGGGCAATTTCGCGGAACTCAGGTCTGTTGATCGTAAGCCCATAAGCGGCTCTGATAAGGGCTTTATCGGTAAAATTATAGGTTGTATTAATAGAAGGGAAGAAGTTTGTTTTTTTCTTGTCGACTTTTACTGGTTTTAAGCTATAATCACTTGAAAAACTGTTCAATATTAATTGGTTGTTTTCAATTCTCAACCCTGCATAAATATTGAGTTTTTTTGTGACTGGCAGATTGGCTGCAATATAACCGGCATATAGAATATCTGTTGCATCATAAGAATCCGAAGGATTTGTTTTTTCCTGAATATAAATACCTTTAGCGGCATTTATATATTTTTCAGAAAAAATAGTATCAACAGGCATAAATGATAATTTCCAGCTCGCACCGGGAGCAGTGACATATCCTAAAAGCCTTGAGCTGAATTTTCTTTCTTTCTTCTCGAAATATGCACCAGCTTTTATTGTTGGCTTAAATTTATTTAAAGTTATTTCATAGCTGTAGTTCAAGTTAATATTGTAAATGTTTTCTTTCAAGCTCGAAAATAACCTTCCGGCCATTCTTGGGTCGGGAAAGTTAGAAAGTAATAGATAGTACTTGTTGTAGAATGGGAAATCCGGATCATCTCTATATAAAACAGAAGTTATTCTTCTTGTGTCAGGATCTTCTTTTTTTGCGAGTGAATAACCAAAAGTCCAATCAAAATTCATATTGCTATTAATAGGATGATTTCCCCCAAGCTGACCTGAATAGGTTGTCCGATTCATATAGCTATACTGATTTGCTTTAACCAAGGTTGATAAGTTATCAAAATCATATCCATTTCTCAGTGTTGTTTTGGTCTGCCCGATATGATTATAAAAATTGCGGAATTCTATTTTCTGATTGTTACCAAAAACCAAGGAAAAGTTACAAAGTACACCTGTTTTTACTGTATTAGTATAAAGGCTATCCTGATAAAACCATGATGTGTCAGCGCGATTATTAATTGTGTCATATTGAAGATAATAAGCGCGGTAAATATCATTAAACGAATTGGTGTTGCTATAGTTAGCAGCAGTTATATTACTTAATTTTGTTTTACCGATATTGAATAATGTCCCGAATCCAAGTGATGCTCTTTGGTCAATACCTGCTTTTTGAGAAATAGGATTCCATTTATTGTTTAATGTTTTACTTAATTTTACTAATTCATCTTTGCCTGCAGATGTGTTTTGTAACCCTATAATATTATCCGGAAAGTCTTTTGGAAGAGAGCGGCTTCCATCATCATAACCAAGCCAGTCATATTTGCCTTTAACCGGAGCGTTATAGAAACTTTTAAATGTACTACAGCTATTATAAGATGCACTATAACCAACAATAATATTGTTTTTTTCGGTTACATCTTTTGTGAAGATTTGAATTGTTCCTCCTGCAAAATCTCCTGGTAATTCAGGAGCAGGAGTTTTGAAAATCATCATTCTGTCTATCATTCCGCTTGGAATTACGTCAAATGAAAAAGCTTTTACATCTGATTCAGAGCTTGGTGCGAGAGTATTATTTAACCATACAACATTATACCTTTCGCTTAATCCTCTTACCACAACAAAACGGTTTTCAATTATTGTAATGCCCGGCACTCTTTTAATAACTTCTGAGGCATCTCTGTCCTGTGATTTCGCAATTTGCTGACTTGAAATACCTGAAACCACCAGATCGCTGGATTTAATAGAATTCATTATTGCTATTTCAGTATCATTAGTCTTTTTTGCAGAAATGGTAACCCCTGAAATTATTGCAATATCTTCTTCGAGTTCAATGTTAATAGTTGAAGTTTTTCCTTTAATTATTTCAACATTTTCAAAAACTTGTTTTTTGTACGAAATGAAAGAAACCATAATATTGTATTTTCCCGGTTTCAGTCCTGTAATTATATAATTTCCATTAAGGTCAGAACTGGTGCCAATTGATGTTCCTTGCAAAATTACTGATGCGCCGACAATTGTTTCTTTGGTTTTTTTATCTGTAATCAGACCTTTTATTGCTCCAGTTTGTGAAAAACTACGAACAAAACATAACAAAAAAATAAAAGCGAAAATAACTTTTACTGCCTTTTTCATTTAGAATCCCATTGTTTATTGAACAGCAAAAGTACTGACCTAATATTACCTCAAATCAAATTTAATATGAAGATTATATTAACCTTTGGAGAGAATTTCTAATGATAAATTAGATTAAATTAATATTGAAAAAATCTTGAGAAATATTAATTTTCGGAATTACATTACATGGGAAAATTTTTTGTATTAATATTCTTTTTTCATTGTTATTTTCCCAGTCTCGTCCCACATTGTCCAAACACCGGTTTTTTCACCATTTTTATAAAACATTTCATATCGTATCTGCCCATTATCATCCCAGATTATCCATTTTCCATCTTTTTGATCATTTTTGTAATATGCTTCAGCAGTTTTAATGCCTGAGTCTATCCATGAACACCATAATCCATTTTTCATACCCTTCTCATAATTTCTTAACTCCTGAATTTGTCCATTTTCATAATATAAAATGTACTTGCCATTTAATTTACCATTTTCAATACTAATTTCTGCTTTAATTTTACCTTCTTTGTTAAACTCTTTATAGGTGCCACTGAATAATCTCTCTCCGCAATAATATAATCCTTCCTTCAGTTGCACAGTTTGAGAATAATTTATAAAATTCAGAAATAAAAAAGCTAAAGTGATTATTTTTTTCATAATAAATATTTTACATTCAGTTAAATATAGAAAAATTGGACAAAAAAAAACAAACCCTACGGTTTGTTTTGTCTTTTTATAGATGGGATTGGTTAGTTCGGAATTAAATCAATATTAATTGTCGAGTTTTTGCCAGCATTTAATCCTATATTAAGAATTTCAGCTTTTGTGTATGATATATAGTTGATTTCCAGAGAATAATTGCCTGGCGTAATATTACTGATATTAAAATTTCCTTCAAGGTCTGTATAAACTTTAATTTGTGTCCCTTTTACAGTAACCAATGCACCAACAAGACTTTCTCCTGTGTTTTTATCAATTATTTTTCCTGATAAATTTGCTTTTTTCTGTATCATTGTGGAGTCTTCATTTGAGCTAAATGCTTTCAATGAAAGCAGCAATGTTGATATGCAAATAAAAAATGTGACAGCTAAAGTTTTCATAAAATTTTTATTTTGTTTATGTGGCAAATTTACCATCCTAATATTAAGTGAATATTAATGAAGTATTATTAATTAATTATTTTAATAATAATTTAATTTAAAGTTTAATAGCGGAATGTAAAATTTATGTAAACCAAATATTGTTCGGTAATTTATTTTGATTCAAATTTATAGCCGATTCCCTTTATGGTTTTAATATTGTTAATTTTTAATATCTCCCTGAGTTTGCTTATATGAACATCTATTGTTCTGTCACCTACAATAGTATTTCCCCCCCAAATTTTAACGTACATTTCATGTCGGTTGAAGACTTTGTTTGGTCTTGAGGCTAAAAGAGACAGCAATTCAAACTCTTTTCTTGGAAGTACAATTTCTTCTCCGTCCTTATTCACGGTGAAATTATCATTGTCTATACTGATATTTGCAACATTTATTATATTTGTTGATGGCTTAATTGAAACTGAACTTCTGTTCAATAGAGCTTTTACTTTGCTTAAAAATACTTTTGGGTGTATAGGTTTTGTTATATAATCGTCTCCTCCGGCATTAAATCCTGCAATCTGAGAGTAGTTTTCAGAACGTGCTGAAAGAAACACTATACATGTAGCTTTTAGCTTTTCATTTTGCCTCATAATTTCACAAGTTTCAACGCCATCAATCCCGGGCATCATAATATCAAGCACAATAAGATCCGGTTCTGATTTTAAAGCTGTTTCAATCGCATCATGACCATTTGTTGCAGTAATTACAATATAACCTTCCTGTTTAAGATTGTATCCAAGAATTTCAAGAATGTCCTCATTGTCATCGACAAGTAATATTTTTTGTCCGGTTGGCATAGAATTATTCTTTTATTTGTATGTTGGAAAGAGCTTGATTTGACCCCATGTTTCAGTTTTCATATTTTTTTAATTATTAGAGACCAAATCTTTTTTCATTTGAAATTTTTACAAATTTAGACATGCAATGTTACCTTAATGTTAGGCGTGAATTAAGTTTGTTAAAAAAATGACAACAAAATTTATAATTTCTTGAAGCTAATCCGTTGCTGTTAACATCGTGTATGAAAGTTCAATACTTGCTTTTTCAGCCTTTTTCATGCCATGCTTGTATAAATCAAAGGCTTTTTTATGCTCTCCTGAATTTTCAAGTAGCAATCCAAGCTTTATTAAATTCTCAAAGTAACTTTCCTGCATTGAAATTATTTTTTCAAGTTCGGTGAGCTTTTTATCCATATTATAAGAATAATTTAAAATTATAAGCGCGAATTTATTAACGGCATTTTAAATCAATATTAAAATGAGGTAATTAAAACATCAATATTTTGTGTATCCGTGAAGTTTAACTGATTGAATTATTTTAAATACCGGCTATAAAGCCAATGGAGCTGGAGAATTTCATCTAATCTTTCAAACATCTTACACTCAGGCAGTATGATTTATAAGGCTTAATAATTATTACAGATGGATCATCATAATAAATACTCAAATATTTCTGGTCCGAGCTGTCTTTTCCCTGTGAGCACCAAAATGTAGCATTTTCACCTGTCAAAAAGAATTGATCCATTTTTATATCATAATATCCTGAGGGTAAGATTGAAAACCCTGAAGAATTTGTTGCAGTGGAATTAGATTTTTTCCAATAAGAAACGGATTTAAGATTTCCCCCTGCAGTTTTTTTACCGCCAAAATTATTCACAAGCTCAAGCCATTCATTAGTGTCAGGGATATGCCAGCCTTTGGGGCATGCTTTTTTTGCATTTTCATAACTGTAAAATCTTCCGAATTTACTGAATCTGACACTGTCATTGTCGTAATATGGGCTTTTATCCAATTTATAATCAAGATTTTCGGCAAACCAAACCTGGCCATTAACCTTTATTGTTTTATAAACATGACCGTCTCTGTTATCGGTAAAAGAACCTTTTTCAATTTTCAATTCTTCTTTTTCTTCTGAAGAGTTTTTCAAGTTGCAGCCGCTTATCAGTAACAACCAAAATGCTAACAGAACTAAAAAGTAATATCTTTTCATAAAACGTTTTGTGTTTACTTGTTTACTTTAATGATATCTTCCATCACAGCCTGTTTCACACCTTTTTTAGTATAACGGTCAAGAATAGTTTTCCTTTGATTTTCATTGCCGGTATAACCGGATGATATCATATCTGTAAGAATGGTTACTTTATATCCTTTTAAAAGTAGTCCGTCAATTACCTGAGAGGTACACGATTCAAAGGCGTCACCGAAAACCACCCATTCTGTAATTCCCATTTTATCAAGAAGTATATGCAAATTCCCATTTTGCCGGAATGAATATAATGCGCCCTTGTCGTAATTCATTTTAGGATTACCATAGGCATTTTTGGCAATATAGAAGGTCTGTGTGCTGAAGATTTTTTCTTTCCAGAGGCTGTCTGCTGTATCAAGAGGAATATATAACATTCCCTTACTTGCCATGTCGTTTTTATCGGGCATAGGAGCAGAGCAACAGGTGGTAAAAAGAACAGGAATATTATTTTTTGTTGCATAATCGTGAAGTTCGAATACTTTTGCAGCATAAGGCTGAACTCTTCCTTTGCAATCAAGGGTTTTATTTTCCTTGTCCCAGAAAAGACAATCAACATCAAAAAAAGCGTAAGAGGCTTTCATTTCTGATGTTTTCATGTTTGAAGTATTAAATGGTATTTTTTGATAGGTAACCTTCTGCACAAGAGAATATGCGAAAAATGCGGTTGCAAAAGTCAGGCAAACCCAGAATAATATCTTTACCAATAAGTTCTGTTTTTGAGATGGTTTATTTTGCAATGAACATCCCGCTGAATTGCATGCGGCATCTCTTTTAGGTTTTCGGTAAATCGCAAAATATGCAATCGTAAACAGTACTGCACTTAATGCGATAAAAACAGGTTGTAAAATATCCCATAATTCAGAAGCGAAAATCCCGCTTAATGAAACTCCGAGTACTGTCACAACCGGAGTTACACATGCACCGCCGCAACCGGCACAGGCAGCTCCGGGACAAGCACCCAGAAATGGAATAAAGGCTGCAAAGCTACCAAGAAATGACATGACAATTGATTTGGTTTTTCGCATCTGCTCGAATTTATCTGGTTTAATAATGCTTAAATGTTAATCTTTATTGATAAAGAAAATAATCGTGGACTTCCTAATCTGAGACCACTGGTTGTATATGATGAAAAATACTTCTTATCCATAATATTACTGACATTAAAATTAAAGAAAATTTTGCTTTTCATTATATCCACACCATAATGTATTCCGGCATCAAAAAGAAAATACTCCGGAATATAGTCAAGATTAGCTACATCAACATAACGTTTATCGGAAAAATTACCGTTTGCCGAAATGGATAAACCTTTTACATGAGGTATAGAATATTCAAGATAAAGGTTAGCATAAATCAGAGGAATATTTATCGGAGTTTTACCTTCTATTGTAGGGTTGTTTGTTGCTCTTAAAATGTTGGCATCCATAAATGTGAAACCTCCTGCTACTGTGAGGCTTTTAATAATTTTACCGGTAACATTCAACTCAACACCTTGATGAATTTCTCTTCCATCTTGTTTATAGATAGTGTCAGCAGGGTCGATATACTCGTTTTTTGTATCTATCCAGAAATATGCTGCAGCTAAATTCAAATTTTTCAATGTTGACTTTATGCCTCCTTCTATTTGCTGGTTTGAACTTGGTTTAAGCATTTCACCGGCATTTTTGGCAGCATCAGGAGCAATTCCGCCAATTCCGAGTCCTTGAGTGTAAGATGCATATACTGATAGTTGTTTTATGGGAGTATATGTAAGAGCAATATTGGGCGAAAGTTTATACTGGGTATAATTTGCAGAACCTGTTTGTGTCATATTGCCAGTGGTTCTGACAGTTTTATATATACATTCACTAACTCCAATAATAGCTGATAAGTATTTATTAAAAATAATATGATCACCAAGGAGAATTGTGTGATAATAATATTGGTTGTAATTTGTTCTCTCGTCTGATAGTGAAAGAATTGTATCAGGCATTGTGACATAAACCGGTGCCGAAATATTATATTTTCCCAGTTTAATTGAAGCACTCGGATTACCCCCAAAATGAATTAAGGTGTTATTTCCTGAATAGCCCAGTGTTAAATTATGCTGAATGCCGAATGTTTTAAAAGAAGCGTCCATCATGGCATATCCTGCATTATAATAACGTTGGTTTGAGCCAAAATCCTTGTCGGTTTCAGTGAAATTACCATTATTATCATTAAAAGCGCTTGTAATATAATTATATTTCCACCAGGCGTCACCGTAGCGATAAGCAGCTCTTAAAGTAAAAGCTTTTGAAATTTCGGAATTTACACTAAGCCCAATCTGCGAATAGCGAAGCTTAGTATAAGTCCAATCCTGACCATAAAGAGTAGTTTGATCAAAATCAGAAACTGATGGTACCATTATATTTTTTACCGGATTTACCGTAAAAACATTCTGCTGGCCGGTAATGGTATTGTTTTGATGATAAACATCCAGACGGATATTTGTTCTGGCAAAAACATTATAATTAAGTGAACCCGAAATATTCATCGAATTTTGTCTCTGGTTTTTTATATAAGTTTCTCCGTCTTCAAGATAACTGTTAACCCTGCATGTAAGTTTTTTGTTTTTGGTTAATGGACTTCCTGCGTCGAGTTTAAGGTAATAAACTGCACCATTATATATTCCCATGCTGAAATTAGCTGTAGGATGCACAGGAGGAGCTTTTGAAATGAAATTTATAACACCCCCGAATGATGAAAAGCCATAGAAAAAACTATTAAGACCATTAAGTACTTCAATTTTTTCGGCACTTTCCACAGGTGGAATATGATATGAGTTTACTGGTAATCCATCCAATGCGTAATTGGGGGAGAAACCTCTGATATAAGTATTAGACAAGCCTCTTTCATCGTTATTAGGCTTGACTGTTGGAATAACCGAGGCATTAGTGCGCAAAGCATCTGTAAGGTTGTGTGATTCGGTTGTTTCAATCAAAGCACCTGATGTTGTGTTAACCGAAAACGGAATATTTTGAAGATATATTTTTCCCATAAAGCCAAAACCGGCAGTATCATAACGATATCCGCTTTCAGGACTTCCCAGCTTTATATCTGAAATCATAACTTCTTTTAATTTTATTGTGTCGGTCTTTTTTTCCTGAGCTTTAGCAGTTACGAATCCAAAAACTATTATTAAAGATAAAATTAGAGCGTTTTTCATTTTTTAAGAAGGTATATTGCTTTGAATGTGTAAAACTAATGATTATAGTAAAATGATTTTATTAAAAAATAACGTGTTGTGCGGTTTAAAATGTTAAAAAAATTGTTAATAAATAAAACAGAA
>CAZELC010000071.1:0-11190 GCA_964512865.1 uncultured Bacteroidales bacterium | reverse complement strand
TGTTTTTTCTTTTCACTGTCAATCTGATACGATAACCTTTTTTCAAATTCTTCTTTTGTTAGTGCATCACGTTTTTCAACCCTTTCAAAACATTTTTCTTTTTCGGCATCAACAACAATTATAAAATCGAAATTGTATTTTACCGGTGATTCGAATACCAATGCAGACTCCATAATAATAAGTCCGGAATTTTTATTTTCTTCTGCCCATTCCTCAAATCTTTCAAAAACCTTCTTATGCACAATCAGGTTAAGTTTTTCAAGTTTATTCAAACTGCCAAATGCTTCTGAGGCAAGCTTTTTTTTATCAATCTTATTATCAGGTGATAAAATTACCTTGCCGAATATTTTAATCATTTGAGAAATCAGCTCAGGTTTTTCATAAAGCTTCTTCGCTTCCGTATCAGAATCAAAAACAGGAACGCCAATATTATTAAACACTTTGGCTACAGTTGTTTTTCCGGAACCAATATTACCGGTAAGTGCTGCCTTTATCATTTTTGGATAATATATTCAACCCTGTCGGGCTCAATTCTAAGAATTTTCACATAAGGCGGTGATTTAATCACATCAACTTTAATTTTGTTAACTTCACCTGTTAATGCTCTTTCAAAATCAACACCTACTTTAAACATAGAAGTGTCGGTTTTTATATAATCCTTCAGGGCAACATAGTAATAAACATTTACCTTACTTGGAAAAGTAAGCAGTTTTTCTTTTCTGCCGTCAGAGTTAAAAGTGAGCGGCAGTGTAATTTTAGCTTCTGTATATTTTGCAACCGGGAGTACAATTTTTACATAATTTTCCGAATATAATACTTCCTTCAATCCTTTAGTTTTCTTAAGAGATGCCGTAAAAAACTTAGTACTGCTCAAATCCGAAAACACTAAATTTTCTGTTTCTATTTCGCTTATATTTCCGATATCCTTTTTAGCTCCTTTAACGTAAATACTATCGGGGTAAACCATAACTTTCCCATAATAATCAAATTGTTTTGCAAAAGAAGCATCAATAAGTGGCTTAACCGGTACTTTTTTGGTAACCGCATCTTCAAATACAAGATTTATTGATGAAGGGTAAACCGAAACAAGCTTAAGCTTGTCAATATTTTGTAATACTTTCTCACTCAGGTTAGAAGTCATCAAAGATGTTTCATAAATATTACCGGATTTTTTAAGGTCAACATCCGACAAATTAACATCAATGGCAATATCAGGATTTTTAAGCTCTCTTACCAACAGTTTATAACCGGTTGAGGCTACGGTAACCCTAAGAATTGTATCGGTATTACTAACCAGTACTTTATCTTTAGGAATTTGAGAAAAATGAAGCGGGAACATGATTTCATACCTATAATCTTTCGAGAGTTTTATAAACGACCAAACTATAGATGAAATCAAAATACAGATAAAAAAAACAAACAGATTTTTTCTCGATTTGTAATATAATCCGTTGCTTTTATTTATTGATTGGTTCAAATTATATCTTATTTGAAATTATCGTAGGATAAATCATGAATTCATCGGAACCGGAGAAATATTCTTAGCTTGCTGGTTCAGCAATAGTTGAAGCAATTGAACTTTTTTCAATTTTCAACTTTCCAAGTCCTTCAGTTTCAATAACAGCAGTTGTTTCGCTAACTTCTAAAATTTTTCCGTGAATACCGCCGGCAGTAATTATTTTATCTCCTTTTTTAAGGTTTTCCCTGAATTTCTTCAGTTCTTTGTTACGTTTTGATTGCGGACGAATAAAAAACAGCCAGAAAACAACAATAATAAGTGCAAACATAATCAATGTTGTCCATGGACTTCCACCCTGTGCACCATTTTGTTGAGGTGCCATCAATAAAATACTTAATAAATTCATTTTTAATTATTTGTTAGTTATTAATTTTATGATAATTATGGTTCAATAATTTCAGCTTTTATAGAAAGGACTTTCACGTTAGGCTGTGTATTAGCTGCAACGGTGAGAGTTTTATTCTGCAAACCTCTCTTGCCTTCACTATCAAAACTTACTGTTATTTGATTTTCTTCTCCCGGAGGAATTGGTTTTTTGGGGAAATCGGCAACTGTACATCCGCAGCTACCTTTTACGCTTGATATTATCATGTCGCTTTTCCCAACATTTTTAAATCTGAACGACCATGTAACTTTTTCTCCCTGAATTATTTTCCCGAAATCATGTTCTTCCTCAGTAAATTGGAATTTAGGAAGGCTCGAAAGATCGGTTTTACCGTTGGCGGTATTTGGGTTATTAACGATATCGGCAGATATCTGTTCATCTTTATTTGTGTTATCATTATTGCAACCGACAGCAAATGCCGCTATTACAAAAAGTAAGGGATAAACAAATTTTTTCATCACTAATATTTATTGCAAAATTACTAAACATAAATTAAATTCACAAATAATATATGCCAGCCAGATTATTCGATTAAACCTCTGCCCGACTTTTTTATTTTGTTTTGATCTTTAAGCTCTTTAACGATTTTATCAAGAATTCCGTTTACAAATATATTACTTTTCGGAGTACTGTATATTTTAGAAATTTCGATGTACTCATTAAGTGTAACCTTTACGGGAATGGTATTAAATTCCATGAGTTCGCATAAAGCCATTTTAATAAGTATGATATCCATTACGGCTATACGCTCAAGTTCCCAGTTTTCAAGTTTATCTTCAATCATTTTGCTAAACTTTTCGCTGTGGATGATTGTTTTGCGAAGCAGGTTAACTACAAAATCCTTATCTTCCTGCTCTTCGGCGATTGTTGGATTGCTGAACAACCTGAAAAAAGGGATATCCTCATCATAGTCTTCAACCATTGATTTCAACGACTTAACAATAAGGTAATTGGCGATATCAAAGTCGTTTGCCCAATGAATATTCTGTTCTTCATATAGTTGCTGAAAATCTTCTCTTTCAACAAGGTGATTTTCATAAACTGATTGTACAAATTTTACATCTGCCATAAAAGTTGTATTTTCAGATTTCAGATATTCTTCAAATTCAGCAGATGCTTTAATCTCAGAGTAAATCTTTTTAATAAGATCGAACTGGTCTGTCCAATTAATCTTAAGGCTATCATATCGCCGCAGGTAATCACGGTTATTTTCAATAATTTTCACGACTTTATTATCGACAAACCTGTTATTTGGGTGCAATTCTTCGCTGGTAGGAAAATATTTCTGTTTTGCATTATCCATTGATCTTCGAGCAATATCAACAATTTCGATAAGAAGTGATATTTGGTAAATAAAAAGATCATGAATCTGATCTATGCTTTTAAGCATGTTTTTTTCGGCAGCATCAAGGTTTTCAGTATCCGACTGAAAAAATGAATAAACAGCCTGCATAGCTTTAATTCTAAGAACTCTTCTGCTTAACATTATAATTATTTACTGTTATATAATAATTGTGCGAAAATAACTCTTTTTTATTAATCATCGGGATAGTTTTTTATTAATAAATAAAACTTCTTTAAAGAAAATCTCATAATTAGTAAAAAAAGTTTTTTATTGAAAAAGAATGTTTATCTTTAACCGTTAAAATTATAATGGCCGTTTTACACTTTAAATCCCTTATTTTATTGTAAAGCAAGACGTACAGATTATTTTACCAATTAGTATTTTTTAATAAATATTTTATATTTTTGTACAAATTTTAAACAGGATCACAATGGAAGAGTTTGAAAAGAATGAAAGAAAAGAAAGAGATGAAATTTTTTCAAAGTCGTTAAGGGCGGGAAAAAGAACCTACTTTTTTGATGTGAAAGCAACAAGGGCTGAGGATTTCTATCTTACGATCACTGAAAGCAAGAAGAGATTCAACAATGAAAACGGGAAGTTCTTTTATGAAAAGCATAAACTGTTTTTATACAAAGAAGATTTTGAAAAATTCACAAAAGCACTTAATGATGCCATTAAGTTTATCGAGACCGGTGAAAAACCTGTTGAAGAAACATACGAGTCGGACAATAATTACTCTGATGTCGATTTTGATGAATTGACCAGTCAGGATGACAAATAGCAAATTTCACATATCCTGAATTGCTTTCTTCATTTATGTTTATCGTAAGATATTTCAAAAATAATTTTGAAAATTATAATTTATTCGGGATTTTAAGCCGTGAATACTTCGGCAAATAATCAATTAAAAAAGATCAGGTAATTTATGGGTAAAGTAATAGCAATAGCAAACCAGAAAGGCGGAGTCGGCAAAACTACTACAGCGATAAATCTGGGAGCCGGTTTGGCAGTTTTGGAATATAAAACTTTGCTGATTGATGCCGATCCTCAGGCAAATGCAACTTCTGGAGTTGGGTTCGACCCAAGAAATATTAAAACGAGCATTTATGAATGTATTATTGACGATGTAGAGCCCAAAAATATAATTCTGAATACAGAAACTCCAAATCTCGACCTTATTCCGGCACATATCGATCTTGTCGGAGCTGAGATAGAGATGATTAACGTGCCTAACCGCGAAAAAATAATGCGTAAGGTAATAAACAAAATTAAAGACAGTTATGATTTTGTTATTATCGACTGCTCGCCTTCGCTTGGACTTATCGTTGTTAATGCTCTTACAGCAGCAGATTCAGTTATTATCCCTGTTCAGTGCGAGTATTTTGCCCTTGAAGGTTTAGGAAAGCTTCTCAATACAATTAAAATTATTCAGTCACGGTTTAATCAGCAATTAGATATCGAAGGCATTCTTCTTACCATGTATGACTCGCGCCTCAGGTTATCAAACCAAGTTGTAGAAGAAGTGAAAACACATTTCCAACAAATGGTTTTTGATACCATTATACAAAGGAATACCAAACTCGGCGAAGCTCCAAGTTTCGGCGAGACAATTATAATGCACGACATTGAAAGTAAAGGTGCCATAAATTATCTTAACCTTGCCAGGGAACTTCTCCAAAAGAATAACCTAACAAAAATAAAACAGTCTGAAAAACAAATCCCTACAGAAGATGAACGCTAAAAAAAGAGCCCTTGGCAAAGGACTTGACACCTTGTTGCAAAGTCCGGAAACAGATATCACCTCAAAAGATTTCTCGGGGAAATATGTTGTTGGAGCAGTTTCAAGCATTAAACTTGAGCAGATTGAAACTAATCCTTTCCAACCCAGAACTGATTTTGAAGAAGCAGCTATTCTCGAACTTGCAGAATCAATAAAAGTCCAGGGAATTATTACTCCTGTTACTGTTCGCAAACTGGGATACGACAAATACCAACTGATTTCTGGTGAAAGAAGATTAAGAGCTTCGAAAATTGCCGGGCTAAAAGAAATACCTGCATACATACGCATTGCCAATGACGAACAAATGCTCGAAATGGCACTTGTCGAAAATATTCAGCGTGAAAACCTCAACCCTCTCGAAGTCGCTATCAGCTTCCAAAGACTTATTGACGAATGTGAACTTACTCAGGAAGAACTCAGCAACAAAGTGGGGAAAGACAGAACTACAGTTACTAACTATCTGCGCCTTTTAAAATTACCGGCAGAAATACAAAAAGGACTTAACGAGAATAAGCTGGGAATGGGACATGCACGTACCATTATTAATATTGAAAACGAGGAAGACCAATTGGCAATCTACAAACAAATAATCCGGGACGGACTTTCAGTGAGAAGCGTAGAAACTCTTGTGAGAGCCTTAAAAAATAAAACTGAAGAAAAACCTAATTCAACATTCAGAATTCTTCCCGTAAAATATGAACTTTTTAAAAACAACCTCAAGTCAAAGATAGAATCAAAAGTTTCGATTAAATACGGACCAAAAGGTAACGGCTCGATTGTAATTAATTTCAAGTCGAATGAGGAGCTTGACAGGATAATTTCGAAACTCGATCCGCAATAAGAGTTTGGAGTTTTAAGTCCAAAGTGCCTAAAGTTTTATGAAAACTGAAAAACTAAATACAATCCCATCTTTAACAACTTTGGGCACCTTAAATTCTCGAGGCATTACAAAATATCTTAACTTGGTACGCTCTACATTATTAATATTTCTGATTACTTTGTTATATGACAACTGCCTTGCACAGGATATTTTTGTGCCAAAGCCTTCTTTTCAAAGCTTGTATAATCAGAAGAGAATCACAATCAATGACCTGAACAACAGCTATAACAAAAGCTTAAACTTTAATGATTTTAAAGACGGCTACAATTTTTCCGGCGATTCTACTAAAAAGAAAAAACATAACCGCAAACTTGCCGGATGGATGTCGGCAGCTCTGCCGGGGCTTGGACAAGTGTACAACAAAAAATACTGGAAAGTTCCGATTATTTATGCCGGAGCAGCAGCATTCGGATATTTTATCATAAGATATAACGGATTTTATCAGCAGTACCATGAATCATATCTTTACAGGATGAAAGTTGATACTTTGGGTACCGATTATTTTCCACAGTACAGCACAGACTATATTTCACAAAACACCGAGTTTTACCGCAGTAATCTTGAACTCACCTGTATTCTTGCTGGTGTATGGTATTTATTGAATATTGTGGATGCAGTTGTTGATGCATATCTTTTCGATTTTAATGTGAGTGATGATCTGTCATTCCGTGTTGAGCCAAATGTAAACGCTTATGTTTACAAGCAACAGATAAAACCTGCCGGTGAAGTTAAATTAACGATGAAGTTTAGGTAGTTTGGGGTTTGTTCGAAGTGCAATATTTTTACACTGAGCCTGCCAAAGTGTGTCGAAACAAGTCGAACTGCAATGTCTTGTCTTACGTCTGATGCCTGTTACTCCTATTTACCTTTTTCAGTTAAAATTTATTTTATTAATAAAAAAACTATATTTTAGTGAAAATTTCTATTATATGAGAAAAAAAGTATCTTTATTGTTATTAGTGATATCGGTTGTAATACTCTCAACAACTGTAAAAGCGCAGGTCTCGGTCGGTGCATCATTCGGATATAATATAAACAGATTTTTCAGACCGCTTCACAATCTGGAAATACCTATTCATCAGTTTAATGTCGATAATCCACAGTTTGAAACTCATTATAAATTACCTGTTATCGGGCAGGGATTTTATGCCAGTTTCAATTTCGGCGGCCAGCGAGGCGGATTGGAATTCAATTATAAAAACGATCATGGAATATCTGATGCCAAAGGAATTCCGGCAGGCGACACAAGAGTATTTATAAAACGTATTAAATACAGAACTAACCTTTTTGGATTCGGACCTTATTTTAATATTGGGAAGAAAGGCAATTTCAGATTCGGGATGATTATGGATTTCGGATCTTTTGGTGTTTACAAAAAATCTGCTCCTGAGAGTGAATTTAAACAAAAGGATTACGAAAAATTCTATACAAAGAATGCATTTGTTATGGGTGGAACTTTTTATCTGAAATATTCTTTTAGGATTTATGGTCCTGTTTATATTGCAGTTCAGCCTTATATTGACTGGCTTACTAACCTTACGGGACCGACTTACACAGTTGATTATATTGACAAGAACTATTATTACAACGAAAGCAGCTATGGGATTAACTTCGCTCTTGAGCTGAAGAGTAAATAATATATCCATTTGTTAATCAGTATTTAAATTTAAGCAAAAACAGTAATAATTATAGTATATGAGAAAGATAGTTTTAATTGCGATAGTTTTATTTACAACGATAGTCTTCTTTGCATGTAAAAAGGAAAACACCATGCGACATAAGCTTAACGGAGCATGGAATATAGTGAAGTTTGAAAAATTCTATCCTAAAGGAGTATTATACCGTTCGTATGAAAATTGCGGGTATTTTCTGTTATATGATCAGGGAAAAGGTCTTGGAAGCACAGGAGATACTAATGAAGCAACCAACGACTGTATAAACAAGTTTACTATTGATTCAATATCTTCCTACTCGCTGACTAATAAGCATTGTGCCGGCTCCTGTTATTGGTTTGCGACAAGCAACAGCAGGATGTATTTCTGGAGTGGAGATGGATATTCAACGCCGATTACTTTATATTGGGATGTTTTTAAAAAGAGTACCAACAAGTACGAATGGCACCACGAAGGGAATAATTACGAGGAAGTTTTTACGGTAGTGAGGACGAGTTATTAGGGATTAGTTGTTAGGGATTAGTTATTAGGGATTAGTTATTAGGGGTTAGGGGTTAGGGGTTAGGGGTTAGGGGTTGGTTGTTGGTTGTTGGGGGTTGGAAATAGAGAGCTAAACCAAAGCTCTGTGTAACTCTATCATAATTCATCTTCTTTTAACCGCAGAGGCACAGAGGCGCAAAGTTAAACTCTGTGTATCTCAATCATACCAAACTTTGGACGAAAGCCCTCTGAGGTGCTTTGTGAAATAAAAAAAGTACTTACCAATTCTTACACGGTTCACGGAGAAGATAATTTTGCTATGCTCCTTTTGTAAAAAACATCTTAACGGCAAAAAGCAATAAGCATACAGCGAAAACTTTCCGCATTATATTGGCATTAAGCTGTAAAGCCAGCTGCGAGCCGAAATACCCGCCGATGATAAATGCCGCTGCAATTATCAAAGCATATTTTATGTTTATTTCTCCAGCTTTGTAATAGTTATATGCTGCCATAATACCAATTGGTGGCAGCATAATGGCAACGCTTGTCCCCTGTGCTCCGTGCTGTGTCATTCCCAACAGATAAACCAATGCCGGAATTATAATTACTCCGCCACCGAGACCGAACATTCCTCCGAGTACTCCTGCTGCCAGACCAATAATTACAAGTATAATAAATGTATATGCATTCATTTTTTTGATTTTAGATTTTTGATTTATGATTTGAAATCTATCAAATAATGTAATTACGAAAATACACATTTATATTATGGTAACACAACACCGACAGAAGAACCGTAAGCAATAAATGCCTGACTTGGAATAAACTGACCAGTATTATCATCTCTTCCCTGAAGCAGATATTTTGCATTCGAAGTGTTATAGGTATTTACTGCTTCAATACACAAATTACCCAGCAACTCCCCTTTTCCCTTGTTCCTGTTAATGATAAGGCCGAGTTTCATTCCAGTAAAATCACTCAGCATGTTCTGATCACCATCGCTATCGCCGGCAATAAAAATGGGATCGTAGCCATATTTGCCTGTTGGTCCGGAAAGAGCAGCAATAATCGCATCTGTTTTACCTGTCTTGAATGTAAACGGAACTCCCGGCACGGGTTTGTTTGTCAGTTTTCCATTCACGTCATACTGAGCTCTTAAGCCCATACAATATGCTGAGTTGTTATTATAACCGAACTGAGAGTATGATGAAACTGCACTTATCACTTCCTGCATTGAAGCTGTACAAATCCAGACATCAAAACCTGCTTCGCGGAACTTATTATATAATTCGACCTGCTCAGGAAAAAACCTCAGGCCGTTTTTCCATGTAACACTCAGCTGACCTGTAATCTGACCCGGAAGTTCAGTTGCATCGGGACTTGTCCATATTACCTTTTCAATACTCTGAGTCAATTGCCATGAAACTGCATCTATTGCCATCTGGCGGATCTGCGCTTCGGTTAAACCATTAAAAAGATAGAAAATATATTTATAAGAAACAACAGAGCCAAATTCTTTATCATAAGCATCATAAAGCCAACGTAGTTTTGTAATAAAATTCCTGTAATTCGGATTTGTTTTCACATCTTCGAGTGATAAAACTCCTCCGGCACCAAGTCCGCTGTAATTGTTATATAGCCATGTATAGCTTGATTTTATGTCTTTGGCAATATCTTTAACTGCAAACGTAACACCCGAGCCAGTAAAGACTGCGTTTGTATCAACTCCTGTTAGTATGACAGTATCAAGCTTATCTGGAGTGCAGCCAAATTTAAGATTAATAAGCTGATAAATAAGTGTTGCTTCTTCAGTATCCCAAAAGCAGCAGGTATTATCCCAGTCGAAAACAACATAAGGTGGTTTGGCGGCATTGTACGTGGAACTCCCGTTTCCATAAGTATTTATAAGGTTTTCAATACATGATTTGTTAAACGGATCCCAGTTGCCGGTAAGCGTGACAGCAGGTTTTTGATTATCTGTATTGTCATCTTTTTTCTTACAGCTAAACAATAAAATAATTAAGACCGGTAAAGCTAATATGGTTATTTTCATGTTGAATGGTGATGTGTTGTTAACGTTCTCGGGCTTGGTTTTCGGACAGTTGCAGACCGCCGCAACGGAGCATCTTTTTGAAAAACTTGTCCAAATATACTAAAAATTTTCGAGGTATTTTTTCAAAATCAATATCCCTTTTAATTAGTTCCATGTCACATTTTTCTTTGCCACCACAATCAAAGCAGTTATTAATCAATGTCATGGTTGAGAAATTTGAGAAAATGTAATTTGCATTGGATGGGAAGAATTTTTCGCGGTAGTCGGCTTCCCATTCAGCAATTACTTCAAAGAAGAAAAGATAGTTTTTTTGATAACTCCTTCATCGTCGTATTCGTAAATATTAAATTTGTTGAATTCCTGCATTTATCCTTAATTGCATTAAATGCCGGATTTTTGTGTTTTCCGACATCAGTGATTTTTTATGTTGGATTAAAATTTCCTATTTTTGAACCGGATCACTCTTTTCAGAGATATCTTCCACGATATCCATTAACTTTCCAATAATAATTCAGGCCTAAAAGGCAATAGTCTTTGCATGAAAATGCTGAAATTGATTTGTGCAGAATTCCTTCAACAATTTTGACTACTTCTTTATTTCCTTTATAAATCTTTAAATCTGACTGTAGATTTTTAACTTTTTCGCAGCTTGAAAAACAAGGATACTTCGGATAGCCCTCGTTTATTATAGAAAAAGCTGCTATATAATTATTCGTATTAATTCCGACGGAGTATTTGCAGCAATAATTTATCTTGTTCTTAGAGTAAAATAATGTTAATAAAACAGATTTTCCGGAAACAGATACAAGTGTTTTGGAAGAATAGAACTTGCTGAGAGGATGCGCCCAGTTGCTTATAACATAGGCTCCTTTTTCAGAAAAAAAGCTTTTTAAAACCGAGTCTCTATCTTTTGCATGGACTGAAATGCTAAAGCAAAATCCGATGATGAGTATTAAAAATATGATGAACTTCATTTTTCTCATAATACAAAAAGTATCGGTTAATAAAAAAACATTTCTTTTACAAATTTAAAATTTAATGGTTAACCAATTATTTAATATAACCTACCACGTCG
>CAZELC010000070.1:0-11238 GCA_964512865.1 uncultured Bacteroidales bacterium | reverse complement strand
AAATTCAGGCAAGTACCAATACAACAATCGTAATTCAGGAAGTTGGTGATACAGGCGTTATTGATATTGTTTCAAGTGATAAAGAATCAATTGATGCAGCATTATTAAGAATAAGAAAAATTGTAGCAGTTCCAGAAATCAATACTGTTTACAAAGGCGTTGTTAAGAATATTCAGTCATTTGGAGCTTTTGTTGAAATACTTCCCGGTAAAGACGGATTACTTCACGTTTCAGAAATTGACTGGAAGCGCGTAAACAATGTTGAAGATGTTCTAAAAGTAGGCGATGAGCTGGAAGTAAAATTGATTGATATTGATGCTAAAACCGGAAAACTTAAACTTTCAAGAAAAGTACTTCTTCCAAAACCAACTCCACCGGCACAGCCAACGAACACAACTGCTTAATAAAATCAGGCTATATACTTATTTAAAGCGTATCATTTTTTTTTGATACGCTTTTTTTGTATTTTTACTCTGTGAAAACTTATAAAAACAGTTGTTATTTAGTTATCCTTGCATGTATTCTAGTATTCTCTTGTAAAAAAAAGGATACCGACCCACCATCAATTATTGTCAATTATCCTTATGAAAACCAATCATTTACGGTTTATGACAGTATTTCCGTAGAGGCTGTAATTCAGGACAATAAAGAAGTGACAAGTGTTGACATGGTTTTAACAGATCAGAATTTCGTACCGGTTCTGAAAACATTCTCATATTACCCGAATAAAGCCTATTACGAGCTTAGAACTTCATATATCATTGATGATATTAACATTCCATCAGGCAATTATTATTTGCTAATTAAAGCGAGTGATGGCTCAAATACAAAAAACCGTTACATTAAAATCTTGATAAATGAAGCACCAAAACGATTAAAATATATTGCCATTATTACAAAAAACGGTAGCACAACAAATATTTTAAAAGTTGATTCCATAAATAATATCACAACGCTAAAAACGCTCACTTCGGATTACTGCGGCTCTGCGGTAAACTCGAGATACCAACAAATCTATCTTGCAGGAAGTATTATTAACAATATAGAAGTTTTTAGTTTACCAGATATGCAAATATTATGGACAGTACAATCAATGCCTGACCCTCCAACGCCATATTTTGAGAATATTTACTTAGATAAAAACAATTTATTCGTTTCATTCCGTCAAAATAAATTTAATGTTTATAATCAGGACGGAGCTAATATTTCTTCTACTATTCTAAATAACGGAATGGTCATTTCCAAATTTTTGTCACAGCAAAATTATCTTATAACCGAACAATATCAGATTCCTTTAGGAATTCGGAAAATAGCCGTTTATTATCCAGTATCATATTCACTTTTTCAGGAATTAAACATGGATTTCGAAGTTGTCGATTTCTTCCAAAAAAACAGCGATAATGTTTATATTACAGCTAATAAAAATGGTCAGGGAATTTTAAAAATATATAATATCACAACAAATGGCGTATGGCAGCCATTAAACATACCCACAGGGAAGATTTTTTCATCATGCCAAATAAACAGCAATGATTTGCTGATAGCTAAGACTAATGAAATATTACTTTACCAGTATTCCAACACTAATTTGGTTACATTCAGGAGTGGTATAAACGCATTTAAGATTAAGAAAGAAGAAATTAGTAATACTGTTTTTTGCTGTGATGACAAAAATATATATATTTTTACATATCCAAACGGAGGGCTTTTAAACACAATTAACTTTAATGATTCAATATTAGACTTTCACTTTGTTTATAATAAAGAGTAAAGAAATTGACCTCTTTGAATTATTATGAATACGTTTAGAATTTATAATTCATAAAATGAAAATTATTTCTACAGCTGACGGCTCAAAAACAATATATAATGAGACTCTTAATGAACACTATCATTCTATATTCGGTGCTGTTCAGGAATCCAAACATGTGTTTATTGAATCCGGTTTCAAAAACGTGGCGAAAAGTTTTAATCATTTCAATATTCTGGAAGTTGGATTTGGCACAGGGCTAAACGCACTTCTGACCTATTTCGAATCAGAAAGTTCCGGAACAAAAATTAATTATATAGGCGTTGATCCGTTTATGCTTAGCGAAAAAATTGCCTCAGAGCTTAATTATGATGAATTTATAAATAAAAAGGAAGCCAAGGAAATATTCTATAAAATTCATTCATCGGCAAACAATTATCCTTTTTATATTTCAGATAATTTTATTATCAACAAGTTAAGCGAGAAAATTCAAGATATTTCTTTTAAACCGCAAAGCTTCGGTTTGGTTTATTTTGATGCTTTCTCTCCTGAAGTACAGCCTGAAATGTGGACAAAAGACATTTTTAATAACATTTATAACGCTATGATTACAAATTCAATATTAGTAACATACTGCGTAAAAGGCAAAGTAAAAACTGCCTTAAAAGAGGTCGGATTTGATATTGAAAAAATCCCGGGGCCAAAAGGAAAGAGAGAAATATTAAGAGCAGTAAAAATTTAATAAGTCAAATCAAATAAAAGAATAAATATTGCCTAACTTATGATTAAAGCACTTATTCTTGCTTATGATTTTCCTCCATATACTTCTGTCGGTGGTCAAAGACCTTACAACTGGTACAAACACTTTAAAGATTCAGGAATATTCCCTATAGTAATCACACGACAGTGGAGTAATCGTCACGGAAATAGCCTTGATTATATTTCAGAAGGTGATTCTGACTCAGAAATAATTGAAAATACGGAATATGGAATTATTATAAAAACTCCCTACCGGCCAAACCTTGCAAACCGATTATATTTAAAATATGGCGAAAGTAAAAATGTTCTTCCAAGGAAAATTATAACAGCTTTTTATGAATTTTCAGAATGGTTTTTTATTATCGGACCAAAATCAGAATTATACAGGGGAGCAAAAAAATATTTAGCTGCTAACAAGGTGGATGTAATAATTGCCTCCGGTGAGCCATATATTCTTTTCAGATATGCCTGCTTGCTTGGGAAAAAGTTTAAAACCAGATGGATAGCAGATTACCGAGACGCATGGATTCAGGATAAAACAAGGTTTAAAAACAAAATCCATAATCGATATTTCTCTTATATGGAAAGGAAATTCGTTTCAAGTGCTTTTCAAATTACAACTGTTTCTGATTTTATAAAAAAACAATTAGTAGCTAATTTGCAAAGTGCAAAAATCTCTGTTTTTACAAATGGCTTTGATGAGGATTCTGTACAGTCGATTTTACCTAAAATAAGAAACAACAATATTCTCACAATTAGTTTTGCAGGAACAATATATTTGTGGCACCCATGGAAAATTTTCCTTTCCACTGTCAACGATTTCATTAAAGGAACAGGGGAAAAAATTACTATAAACTTTTTCGGTATTAATATTCGTGAGGAAATCGATAGTTTTAAAAATGTAGAATTGCCTGCCATTAAAGATTGTATCTACTTCTTTCCCCGATTAAGCAACAAGGAACTTTTACAGGCGCTATCAGGTTCTGATCTCCTACTCCTTTTCAATGATTACTCAATATCAGGAACTAAGATTTATGATTATCTTGCTGTAAAGAAAAAAATAATATTGTGTTTTGCTGACGACGAAAAATCTAATCTTTTAAAAGAAGAATATTACTGTATAGATGAGTTTGACAGTTTCAGCCGGAAATTACAGGAAGATATAATTAAAAAAACAAATTCAGGCATAATTGTGAAAGACTCAATGCATTTAAAAGATGTTTTACCGCAGTTATATTTTGAATTTGAAAAAGACGGAAAAATTGATTGCAATTCCTCTGGGATTGATGATTATTCGAGAAAAAAGCAAACCGAGTCTATGGCAAAAATGATAAAACAATTAGTAGAAACGGACAAATAATAATTATGGACGAGAAAATTGTTATTGTTGATTATGGAATGGGAAATTTGTTTTCAGTAAAAAAAAAGTTAAACAGACTTAAAAAAGATTGTATTATCAGTTCGGAGCCAAAAATTATTTCACAAGCAGATAAACTGATATTACCAGGCGTTGGGCATTTTAAAAAAGCCATGAAAAACATCCATGATTTGAAACTTTACGATTCACTTAACCAAACAGTTTTAATTGATAAAAAGCCTGTACTCGGGATATGTCTAGGAATGCAGATTATGGCTGATTATAGTGAAGAAGGCAATTGTTCAGGGCTTGGCTGGATCAAAGCTGATGTAAAAAGATTCAATATAAATAACAAACTCAAGTACAAAGTGCCACATACAGGATGGAATAATATTATTAAAAAGAAGGAAAGTAAAATACTTGGTAATGTTTCAGAAGATTCTGAATTTTATTTTGTTCATGCTTATCATTTAGTTGCAGGTAATCCCGATGATATCATTTGCGAAACAGAATACGAATACAATTTTTGCTCTGCAATTGAGAAAAATAATATTTACGGTGTTCAGTTTCATCCTGAAAAAAGCCACTTTTCTGGAGAAAAGCTACTCTTCAATTTTGTGAATTTATAAATAAAGCAACTTAGCTATAAATTTCAGTTAATTAAATTCACAGGTTTTTTTAGTATAAAAAGATTGAACATCTATTTACTGTTAATCTATATCTATTTTTTTAATCGCAAAACTAAATATCAGAAAAAAATGTAATTTTACAATCAGGGACTTAACTAATTTTACGGAAAGGGCATATTTTGTTCAGACCACGCATAATACCTGTGTTATTATTACATAAGCTTGGGCTCGTTAAATCAGTAAGATTTAAAGACTACAGGTACATTGGTGATCCTATCAATGCTGTAAGGATTTTTAACGACTCTGCTGCTGATGAATTGGTGTTTTTAGATATAGATGCAACTAGTGAAAAACGTTTGATTTCTCTTGACTTCGTAAAAAAAGTCGGAGAAGAAGCAAATATGCCTTTCTCGGCAGGCGGTGGGATAAGAACAATTAAAGACATTAGAAATATTATCGGCTCCGGAGCAGAAAAAGTTATTATTAATTCGTATGCTGCAGAAAACCCAGATTTCATTTCAGAAGCTGCTGATACTTTCGGGAGCTCTACAATTGTTGTTTGTATTGATACTAAGAAAAAAATATTCAGATCCAATCAAACATGGATAAGAAACGGAAGCAAATCAACAGGCTATTTGCCTGTAGAGTTTGCCAAACTTATGGAAGAGAAGGGAGCCGGTGAACTTATAATTCAGTCAATAGAAAGAGATGGATCAATGAAAGGCTATGATTTAGATATAATACGGGAAATTGCTGAAAATACTTCAATACCAATAGTTGCCTTGGGCGGAGCAGGAAATTTAATGCATCTTAAAGAGGCACACTCAAAAGCCTTTGCTACAGGTGTTGCTGCCGGAAGCATGTTTGTATATCAGGGAGCTAATAAAGGAGTATTAATTAATTACTCAAAAATAACTGATTGGAGAGCAGAAAATAATCAATAAAGAGAATCCATTTCCAAAATTATATTTTTTTGTTTGTTTGAATAAAGGTTTTATGTATATTTATCAAATAATTCAATAAATGACCAAATCGGAATATAAGATATGCAAAAGATGCGTGATGGACACATCCGATGTTGATATTGTATTCGACGCCAAAGGATATTGTAACCACTGTAATAATTATTTTGAAAGAATTTCTTCGCGTGTTCATAAAGGTGAAGAAAGTCAAAAGAAAATGACTCAGATAGTTAAAAAAATTAAGTATAGTGGCAGAAATAAAAAATATGATTGTATTATTGGTGTAAGTGGAGGTATCGACAGTTCTTACGTAGCATATATTGCAAAAAAGAACGGGCTTAGACCTTTGCTGGTGCACATGGATAATGGTTGGAATTCTGAAATATCTGTTAAAAACATTAAAAACCTTGCAGATATTCTGGAAATGGATTATGAATCTTACGTCTTGGATTGGGAAGGATTCAAAGATCTCCAGCTTGCATTTTTGAAAGCATCTGTTCCTGAAATGGAAACGCCAACTGATATTGCTATATCTGGAGCACTTCACAAGGTTGCTGCAAAATATGGTGTAAAATATATTATCAGCGGTGGTAATTTTGCTACCGAAGGGATTTTACCTAAGACATGGCATTACAACGCCAAAGACTATAAATACTTCAATTATATTTATAAAAAGTTTGGAAATAAAAAAGTACATAAATTTCCTTTCTTCGGCCTCAAACAAGAACTGTATTGCAAATTGATCAAAGGAATACAAATAATCTATATGTTGAATTATGTGGATTATAAAAAAGATGAAGCCATGCGCATTCTTCAGGATGAGCTAAACTGGAGATATTATGGAGGGAAACATTACGAGTCGAAATATACTGGATTTGTCCAATCTTATATTATGCCCGTAAAATTCAATATGGATTACAGGCGTGCAACACTTGCCACCCAGATTTGTGCCGGTGTCGTCAACCGTGATGATGCATTATCTGAACTTCAAAAATGCTCTTATGATCAAGAAACGGTAAACATTGAGAAAGAATACATTTGCAAAAAACTTGATATCCCAATTATTGAATTTGAAAATATTATGGCACAACCTCCTAAAATATATCGTGATTATCCAAACTCTGAAAAAAGCCTGGAGTTTGTTTATGATATTTATCGTAAGCTATACAAAAAGCCGAATTATAAAGGTTAAACCTTCATATTTTATTATTTTTTGAAAATTTTAGTTGTTGAAAACCGGAAATAATTACCAAAATATAAGACTGCATCTTAAAAAAGTAATCTTATCATTGTTTTTCCTGATATTTTTATTTGACTCTGTTATCTGTCAAACAAATTTCATTAAAAATAAAAACATTCATTTTGCCGATACAGCTAGAATAATTAAAGACCTAAAATTCATCACAAAAGAGGGCATAAACCGTAATTATAAAAACCTTGACACGCTTAACAAAGTTGCTGCTTACATAAAAAGTGAATTTTTAAAAATCTCAGATTCTGTCGAAGAACAGAAGTTCATGGCTAAAGGTTTTGAATATAAAAATATAATCTGCTCCATTGGACCTAAAAACGCAAAAAGAATTATAATTGGCGCTCATTACGATGTATGTAAAAATCAGGAAGGTGCTGATGATAATGCCAGCGGTGTAGCCGGTCTGCTTGAACTTTGTCGAATGTTAAAAGAGGATTCATTAAATTACAGATTTGATTTTGTAGCATATACTCTCGAAGAACCTCCTTTTTTCAGAACAGAAGATATGGGAAGCTTTATTCATGCAAAATCACTGTATGAAAAGGGTGCAAATGTATATGGAATGATAAGTCTTGAAATGATTGGCTATTTCTCAGATGAAAAAGATTCACAAGATTACCCTTTAGACATCATGAAAATAACTTATGGCAATGTAGGTAACTTTATTACAATTGTTCAAAGATATGGAAATGGAAAATTCGGAAGGCAGTTCAAAGAATATATGACAGAATTTCAAATTATTCCTACTAAATCATTTAAGGGACCGGAATGGTTAGAAGGTGTTAACTATTCCGACCATCGTAATTACTGGAAATTTGATTATGACGCTGTAATGCTTACGAATACGGCATTCTTTCGAGATCACTGCTATCATAAACAATGTGATGTGCTGGAAAGACTTGATATTAGCAAAATGGCACTCGTTGTAGATGAAGTTTACAGAACGATAATAAAAATTAATGATGAAAAATGAATAATTTTAAATCAACAATTTGGCAAAAACTAATTATTGTTTATATTCTTTTTTTCATTTCCTCATGTTATCAACCAAAACCCGAAGTTGAAAAGAAAAAAGAGCTGACCAATGAAATTGATAATTTATTGACCAAATGGCATAAAGACGCCGGAGAAAGTAAACTCTACGAATACCTGGCTACATTGAGTCATGATGCAGTATATCTTGGAACTGATGCCACAGAGCATTGGACGAAAAAAAATTTTGAAACTTATTGCAAGCCATACTTTGACAAGAAGACCACTTGGAATTTCAAGCTTGTAAAAAGGAATATTTATTTTAGCAGTGATTATAATTGTGCATGGTTCGATGAGCTGCTTGATACCGATCTTGGACTGTGCAGAGGATCTGGAGTGCTTCAGAAAAAAGAAAACAAATGGCAAATTGAACAATATGTTCTCTCTCCTACTCTGCCAAATGAGAAAACAAAGGCTGTCGTAAAATTAAAAAGAGAAGAGGATTCTTTGCTGATTATAAAATTAGGGAAAAGATAAAATAAAAAAGGAAAAAGGAGAAAGGAGAAAGGGAAAATGGAAGGTAAATTTTATGAATTTGAAGCTGTTTTGCTTAAACATGAAGGTATTGATGCGTCATTTATTGAATTTCCTTTCAATGTTGAAAAAGAATTCGGAGTAAAAGGACAGGTTAAAGTTAAGGCATGGTTTGATGGTCATGAATACAGAGGTTCATTGGTGAAAATGGGGCACCATTGCCATATTATAGGAGTTAAAAAGCAAATAAGGAAAACCATTAGTAAAACTTACGGAGAAATTATCCATGTTAAAATAATAAAAGATACTGATTTAAGAACAGTTGTTATTCCTATCGATCTTATAAATTCATTTAAAAATAATCCAATTGCTGAAGAAGTATTTAATAATCTGTCATATTCTCATAGAAAAGAATATATTCAGTGGCTTGAAGATGCCAAAAAACAGGAAACAAGAGAAAAAAGGGTTATAAAGATAATCGACTTATTAATTGCAAAGCTTAAATGAGATATCAGTAAATATCAAAATCAGAAAATTCTTTCATACTACTATCCTTCACAATAATATCAACAACTTTGGCCATTGTCGGACCTTTTCTGCACCAGTCAATAAAATCATAAAGGGTTTCTTCATCACCTTCAGCCTCAATTATTACAGAACCATCACAGTAATTATTTTTTACATAACCTTTGACACCTCTGATTTTAGCTTGTTTTAATGCAGAAAGCCGATATCCAACACCTTGCACTTTTCCAAAGACAATAATTTGGAAGTTTTTCACCATATCAATCTCCAATTCGTTTAACTATTCGTTGAGATACCATTTCGAAAAGGCTTACCGGAGTTTGCGTTCGCCAGTCGAAAATATTAAATCTTTCACCCATTGAGATATAATTATCAATCCTATTCTGCTTAAATTCAGCAATAACATGCTCCAGAAAATTAACGCCGACTATCCATCCATTTTCAACTTCATCAAACCATTCCTGATAATAGCAATCGTCCGAAGAATGAAAATTCAAAACATTTTCACCTATCAGGATAAACCTGTTAATTCCATTCTCTGCTAAAACATCAATAACTTCCCTTTTGAAAAACATTATATCATTATAAAGACAATCGTTCCATTCACCTATCATCTCTATAATACAAAAATGTTTATCATAATCGGCAAACAGAATTTTAACATATAATGTTGCAGAACCAAACTCATCCCATTGCGGATGTATATAATAGTTATAAATTACATTTGAAAAATAAAATTCACTGTATTCCCTTCCATAAAAAGGTGAAAGTTCATCCTCCGAGGCATTGTAAAGATTAAGCCATTGGTAATAAGGTTCGATATTATGCATCTATTTTTTACTTTTAAACATAAAACAAAGCCGTAACGATAACGCTACGGCTTTAACTAATATTATCAGAAAGTAATTTTTAGTCGGCAAAAAGAGGTAAGTCCTTCACCAATTTCTGAACTTTTACTTTTACAGCTTCTATTACTTTTTCATTATCAATATTACAGATAACTTCATCAATCAAGTCAACAATTTTAATCATGTGTTTTTCCTTCAGACCACGAGTTGTTATGGCCGGTGTGCCTACTCTAAGACCAGATGTCTGGAAAGGTGAGCGGCTATCAAAAGGAACCATATTTTTATTAACAGTAATATCAGCTTTTACCAATGTGTTTTCAACCTGTTTACCGGTGATTTCAGGGAATTTTGTTCTAAGGTCGATAAGCATCAGATGATTGTCGGTGCCACCTGAAATTACTTTATATCCTTTATCCATAAATGCTTTTGCCATAACTGTTGCATTCTTTTTTACCTGTTGAATATACTTCATATATTCATCAGAAAGACATTCGCCGAAAGCAACAGCTTTTGATGCGATGACATGTTCCAGCGGTCCACCCTGAACACCAGGGAAAACAGCAGAATCAAGCAATTGAGACATCATTTTAATCTCACCTTTGGGAGTTTTTAATCCCCATGGGTTTTCAAAATCTTTCCCCATTAGTATCATGCCACCTCTAGGTCCTCTAAGGGTTTTATGAGTTGTAGTTGTAACAATATGACAATAAGGTAACGGATCATTAAGTAAACCTCGTGCAATCAAACCGGCAGGATGTGAAATATCAGCCATAAGAATAGCGCCAATCATATCGGCTATTTTTCTCATGCGTTTGTAATCCCAATCTCTTGAATAAGCAGATGCACCAGCAATTATTAATTTAGGCTTTTCTTTTTTAGCCACAGCTTCCATTTTATCATAATTTATGGTTCCTGTTTCCTCATCAACACCATAAGCAACAGCTTTGTACAATATTCCTGAAGAATTCACCGCTGAACCATGCGAAAGGTGACCGCCATGTGAAAGATCAAGTCCCATAAATGTATCACCGGGTTTTAAACAGGCAAGAAGTACCGCCATATTTGCCTGTGCTCCGGAATGTGGTTGAACATTAGCCCACTCGGCACCAAAAAGTTCTTTGGCCCTGTTAATGGCAATTTGCTCTGTTTGGTCAACTATCTGACAACCGCCGTAATAACGTTTGCCGGGATAACCTTCTGCGTATTTGTTAGTAAGTACCGAACCCATAGCTTTCAGCACATCATTGCTGACAAAGTTTTCGGAAGCGATCAATTCAATACCGTGCAATTGACGGTCTTTTTCCTTTTTGATCAAATTGAATATCTGAGTGTCTTTTTTCATAAAGAAATGATTTAGACAACAAACGTAATAAATTTTAGAATTATAACTATCGGAAAGCAAAGTTTTTTTTACAGTGTACTCTTTTTAAGAATTAGTTATTTATGTTTTATTAAATTTGTAAAAATTTCAATAATGAAACGCTTTCCAAAAATATCAATAACAGGCGACCTCGGCAGCGGTAAATCTGCTGTAAGCAAACTTCTGTCAGGAAAGCTCGGTTTCAAAATAGTTTCTACCGGACTTCTTCAAAGGGATATTGCGGCAAAATACGGAATGACAACTCTGGAGCTTAATGAATATACTAAAAC
>CAZELC010000069.1:0-11243 GCA_964512865.1 uncultured Bacteroidales bacterium | reverse complement strand
GTTGCGATGATACAAGGGTGTATAATGACAACTCACAATGCCATTGGTTGATTTTCCCAAACGGAGCTTCAGTAATTTATATCTCTTTTCCTGAATTTGATATTTTGACAGGAGACAAAATCAGGATATGGCAGGGACCAGATACTACAACCGGAGTACTTAAAGCAACTTATGATAATAATAACTATTCATCTGGAACAATTTCCACAACAGTTCCAATGTTTGTTGAACTGATTACAAACTCTGCAAATGCCGGTACAGGATTTAAAGCTAATTACTGGACGAATATTAATGGATCGGTAAATGAAAACTCTGACTTTATAACAAATGTAAAACTGTTCCCTAATCCCGCAGATAATGAAATTAACATCGAATTCAATACATCAGAAAGCCAGGTGGGAATAGAAATATTTGATATTTTGGGACAAAAATTATTTGATAAAAACTTATATTCTAATAATGGGAAAGTCAATGAAACTATTAATATTACTCAGCTCTACCCCGGAGTTTATTCTTTTGTCATTAAATTCCGGAATAGTTATAAATATATAAGCTTTATTGTCGAATAAACTTATTTAACAAAATTTAAATCAACTATTTAACATGAAAAAGCCATTAATATTATTAATCTTTATTTTCATTTTTAATTTTGTATTATCACAACATTACACAATAAATATGGGCGGGACAATTACTACCTGCTCCGGAAATTTTTATGATAGTGGCGGCAGTACTGGAAATTATGGTGCAAACGAAAACTCAACCATTACTTTTCACTCAAATAATACTTCCAACACTCATATCAGGGTTAGCTTTGTTAATTTTAATGTTGAAGCCGGCGATACTCTTATTGCTTATGACGGTTCCAATTCGTCATCCACAGTATTAGGAAAATATAATAACAACAATTTACCACCACCAACTGTTCAGGCAACAATAAATAATTTATCAGGAGATTTAACTTTCAAATTTAAATCAAACGGCAGCGTCAGTAATAGCGGATGGTATGCATCTTTAGCTTGTACAAAAATATGTCAGCAGATTGTTGCCCTTTTACACCCTAGTTTAACAATACCGGCTCCAAAAGCGGGCAATTTTATTGATATTTGCTACGGAATGCCAATTACTTTTGCCGCCAGAGGGAGTGGTGCTGCATTTCCAGAAAATCAGATTCTATATTCTCAAGATAGTAATAACTGTTCTTTTCTTTGGGATTTCGGCGATGGAACATCTGCTACAGGGCAAATTGTTACTCACAATTATAATTTTGTTAAAGGTTATAATGTTGGTTTGAAAATTACTGATTCAAGAGGTTGCGTTGATTCAAACTATCTTGTGGCCAAGGTAAGGATATCGAAAAGCCCATTTTCTCAGATAAACCCGGTTACAACTTTATGTTCTGAATCCGATACTGCCTTTGTAACTATTGGCTACAGAGATGAATCAAATATAGTACTTCAACCTGTCACTCCGGTTTTATCAGCAAGCCAAATATATGACAGTACACTTTTTATCCCCGATGGGCCATCATGTCCAACACAATATTTAACCTCTTCCCTGTTTTTTACTGATTTTGCTTCAGGATCAATAATTACCAGTGCTAACGATATATTATCTGTTTGTGTTAATATGGAGCACTCATTTGTCGGTGATTTGGGGTTTCGTATTATCTGCCCGAACGGACAATCTGTTCAACTGGATTCGAACACTCACTCCGGTGGAGCATATTTAGGAGTACCTTATGGTGGAAATAATCATGCTGTTTATGATAACGGCTGTAATGCTGTAAATAACCCTTATGGAAATGGATGGACATATTGTTGGTCTCAAACATACTCACAACATGGAAATTTAGACTCTTTATCTTTTTTAGCGGGAGCTCCTATAGATTCGACAAATACCATAAACAACTCAAATTACCTTTCGCCTGATGTATCATTTTCGGGACTAATTGGTTGCCCACTAAACGGAGTGTGGAGTATTGAAATTTATGATGACTATAGTGAAGACAACGGTTATTTTTTCTGGTGGAAATTAAATCTAAACCCGGTATTACTTCCTCCACAGTTGTCATTTCAGGTACCTATTGACACAGTTTTATGGGCCGGAAGTTTTATTACACATATTGACGATAGCACAATTATGGTTACACCACATTCTGAGGGCACTTACTATTACACTGTTACTGTAATAGATGATTTCGGATGTTCTTATGACACAACCTTTACTATAATAGTAAACGAAGCACCGGAAATATCTGTAACTAGTCCAAATAATTATATTTATTCAGGAGGAAGCACTGCTCTTAATGCATCTGGCGGCATATCTTATTTCTGGAATCCGGCAACAGGGCTAAACTCTGTTAATGGGGCGCAGGTAAATGCCAGTCCTGCAGAAAACACAACCTACTTTGTAACGGGCACCGATACTTATGGTTGCAGTAATGTTGACAGTATCAATGTTTATGTATACTGCAGCCATTGTCCGGATTCAGTTATTTTTGAGACATCAGGTTTTTTTACAAATGGTTGTATAAATCATGTTTATAATAATTCATCCCATTGCAAATGGCTTTTATTCCCCAGCGGCGCTTCAAAAGTTTTTGTTTCATTTGATGAATTTGATATTTTACCAGGAGATAAAATCAGAGTCTGGCAAGGTTCAGATACTACGGGTGTATTAAAAGGCACGTTTGATAATAACAACCGACCGCCTGATTCAATTACAACTACTGTCCCAATGCTTGTTGAGCTGATTACTAATTCTTCAGATGTAGCTTCAGGGTTTAAAGCAAATTACTGGACAGATATTAATGGCTCGGTAAATGAAAATTCAGGCTTTATCAAAAGTTTTAATTTATACCCCAACCCTGCCGATAAAATAATTTATTTTGAATTATCTCAAAAAGCAATGGTTGAGATATGCAATTTGAGCGGTCAATGCCTTATGAATTCATATAAAGATGTTGGCTTAGCAACCATTGATATATCATTGCTTACACAGGGGATGTATTTTATAAAAGTTATTTCCGAAAATGGAATTGCAGTCAAAAAATTTGTAAAAGAACAATAACCCGTTATAATAGTATTCATTATGAAGAAAAATATTGTTTTATGTTCATTGTTGTGTCTAACTGCTTTTTTTGCTATTGCTCAAGATAATGCCAATATTGCATCATATATATCACGCGAACAACAATACGGTTTTATTGAGAACAAGGGACAGATACACGACCAGAATTACAAAACAAACTCTGATGTAAAATATCTGTTGTCAATTGGCAATGGCATGAATTTGCAATTGAAAGCCAATAGTTTCAGTTATGACACTTATTACACAGAAGAAAAAGCAAACACTAAGGATAAATTTCATCATGAAAAAATGGGAAACGACCTAACAGCAAGAGATGTTATTTATCATTTTCACCGGGTGGATGTTGAGTTAATAGGTGCCAGCCCTAATCCTCAGATCATTGCAGAAGTGCAATCTGCTGATTATATGAATTATTACAACGCTGTAACTCCGGAGAGTGGGGCGAGTTTTGTACGTAACTTTAAAAAAATCACATATAAGGATATCTACCCGGGCATTGATATGATATTTAATGCCAGAGCTGCAAAGGACAAACCAGTTGAATATACTTTTGTTGTGCACCCCGGAGCAGATGCAGGGCAGATTAAGCTGCATTATATTGGCGCTAATGAAACTCAGTTAAGCCAAAATAAAATACATGTTAATGTTGCACATGGCAAATTTACCGAGAGTATTCCTGCTAGTTGGCTTATGGAGACTAATACGGTTTTAGACGTTAAATACAGGAATATTGAAAAAGATGTTTATGGTTTTACGCTCTCAGAATATAATAAAAAACAAACACTGATAATTGACCCAAGCCCTAACCTTGATTGGGGCACATATTATGGAGGGTGCTCAGGTTACTATGCTATTGCGTTAAGTTGTGATATGAGCGGTAATGTTCTTGTTACTGGTCAAACTACATCTGCTACTGGTATTGCCACAAGTGGAGCTCATCAAACAACACTTGGAGGTAATGACGATGCTTTTATAGCAAAATTCAACAATAATGGAGTGAGATTGTGGGGTACTTACTTTGGCGGAAGCGGTTATGATTACGGTTATGGTATAATCTGTGATGCAAGCGGTAATGTTTTTATTACAGGATTAACATCATCTAATAGTGGCATCGTCACAAGCGGAGCACATCAAACAACTTATGGTGGAAATTATGATAGTTTTTTAGGGAAATTTAATTCTAATGGAGTTCGTCAATGGAGTACTTATTACGGAGGAAGTAGTGATGATGCCGGTATAGGAGTTACTTGTGACGGTAGCGGAAACACATATTTGGCTGGGCAAACTAGATCTACATCAGCTATTTCTACAACCGGAGCACAACAAACAACATTGGGAGGTGGTTATGATAATTTTATTGTGAAGTTTAACTCAAGTGGTGTTCGTCAATGGGGTACTTATAATGGTGGTGCCGAAAGCGAAGTTGTGCATGGAATTTCTTATGATAAACATGGTTATATAATAATAACGGGCTATACATCTTCCACTTCAGGGATTGCAACGAGCGGAGCGCACCAAACTACTTATGCAGGTGGAAATTTCGATGCTTTTATTGTTAAATTTAATATTAATGGCGTTCGTCAATGGGGTACTTATTATGGCGGAAGTGATTTTGAAATGGGTAATGGTATTTCTTGTGACAGTAATGGGAATATATATATTATTGGACATACACTTTCAACTTCCGGAATTGTCACAAGTGGAGGGCATCAGACGGTATATGGAGGTAATTTCGATGGTTTTATTGCAAAATTTAATGCCAATGGAATACGTCAATGGGGTACTTATTTTGGAGGAACTAGTTATGATATAGGCAACAGCATAAAGTCCGATATTAACGGGAATACATTTATTACTGGTGAAACAAGTTCAAATTCCTTTATTTCTACAAGTGGAGCACATCAGGAAACAAATGGAGGAGGATATGACGCTTTTTTAGCAAAATTTAACACCAATGGAGTTCGCCAATATGGAACATATTATGGAGGTGATAGTACTGATTCTGGTAATGGAATAACTTGTGATGAGAATGGAAACGTTTTTATTATTGGTTACACAAAATCACTTAATAGTATTGTGACAAATGGTGCTCATCAAACTTCATTTTCCGGAACAGATTATGAAGCATTTATTGCTAAATTCTCTTGTTTAATACCATCTACAGCAGGGACTATTACAGGCAGTTCAAGTGTTTGTCAAGGTCAAAGTTCTGTTACATATTCTCTCCCAATAATTTCCAATACGACATCTTATATTTGGACTCTACCATCTGGAGCGACAGGTTCAAGTTCAACAAATAGTATAATTGTTAATTATGGAACATCAGCAATCTCAGGAAATATAACTGTTAAAGGATTAAATTTATGTGGTGAAGGAGCAATCTCAACAAAACAAATTACTGTAAACCCATTGCCTTCACCAGCTGGATCAATATCCGGCTCAAACTCAGTATGTCAAGGGCAAACAATTACTTATTCAACTCCAACCATTGCCAATGCCACATCTTATATTTGGACATTGCCGTTTGGAGCAACAGGAAGTAGTACAACAAACAGTATTACGGTAAATTACAGCTCAAATGCAGCTACCGGCAATATATCGGTTAAGGGCCAAAACTCATGCGGTAATGGATTAGATTCCTATTTGGTTGTTAATGTTGAATCGCCAGTTGCTGATGCAGGTAATATTTCAGGTGACTCAATTATTAGTGTTGGTGAAAATAATATTCAATATTCAGTTCCGTTAATAGCCCATGCTACTTCATATATCTGGACTTTACCTGCTGGCGCATCAGGTACCAGTTCCACAAATAACATTTCTGTTAATTTTAGCCCATCTGCAACCCCTGGATTTATTACCGTAAAGGGTAACAATTTCTGTGGTAATGGAAATTCTTCTTCTTTGTTTATAAATATTTCCTGTAAGCATTGCCCGGATTCTATAATATCTACAACTTCAGGAGAATTTACTCATGGATGTGCAAATTCTCCATATAATAATTCATCCCATTGCAAATGGCTTTTATTCCCAAGCGGAGCTTCAGTAATTTATATCTCTTTTCCTGAATTTGATATTTTACCAGGAGATAAAATCAGAGTCTGGCAAGGTTCAGATACTACGGGTGTATTAAAAGGCACGTTTGATAATAACAACCGACCGCCTGATTCAATTACAACTACTGTCCCAATGCTTGTTGAGCTGATTACTAATTCTACTAATGTAGCTTCTGGGTTTAAAGCAAATTACTGGACAGATGTTAATGGATCGGTAAATGAAACTTCAGACTTTATCAAAAGCTTTAATTTATACCCCAACCCTGCCGGTAAACTTTTAAATATTGATTTTACTTGTAACGATAATGATATCGAATTAACAATTTATAATATGCTAGGACAAGCTGTGCAAAATATTAATATGATAACTGCTGACGGAATTGCAAAGTCAATAATCGATATCTCAGCTTACCCAAAAGGAGCATACTCTGTTCTTATCAGAGGGAAAAATGGGAATAAAGCAGCTACATTTATTATTTGGTAGTTAATTTCAATTTTAATTTTGATAATTTTGGAAAATTAAATTTTTGTGCAGCAATTTAATATTGTCATTGATCTTTAATTAGTCGAATTGAATAACCATAAGTCACATGATTCTCACATAAGTATGTGTACATCAGTTATCAGTGACAAATATGGTGAAATTTAGAATTGTTTTTTCTAAAAAAAAAATTAATTATGCAAAATTGTTAATCTTTAATACAACGAATAGACCTACCATTTACTTTACCGCTAACACCTATAGTAAAATTGCTGCTATCCCAACCTGTACCGCACCCCCACGCAAATGTTGAAGAATACGATGAAGAAGACCAATAATCGCCATAGTATCCAATTCCACTATATAAGCCACTGCCATCACACAATCCTCCTGGGAGAGATGTAAAGTCACTTTCATTTGTTGCACCTGTGTTTGGGCTTTGCCAATGCGTGGTGCCTGCTTCTTTTAGCTTACCGCCTGCTATGCTTAAACCTCCAAGATAATCTGTTAACTGTGTCCATTCTGCATCGGTTGGCAAATGCCAACCTGTGGGAGCTATATTACGTGAATCAGTTGCAGCATACCAGTTGTAAAGTTTACCATAAGTTGCATTGTTACTACTACTGTTATTATAATAACAAAAAGCTCCCGTTGTTAAGGACGACCACACAGAGCTTGATGTTACGTTTGGAATTGAACTTCCGTCCCTGTACTTGCTGGTTTTAAGATTTTGTTTAAGCCAGCATTGATTTCCTATTGCAACTGTATTATAAGTATTACCATCAATGTCTGCAACAGTAGTTAATCCATCACAAGCTGCCTTTGTTGTAAAACTTATTTGGTTTCCATAACTTGTGCAAGCATTATTTGAAGCATAAGTTCTAATATAATAAGTGGTGTTTGCATTTAACCCGCTAATAATAGAATTAAAGCCACCAGAGCCAGATCCTGCAGAAATAATATTGCTGTATATTGTTGGGTTTTGAGAGGTACTCCAGCAAAAACCTTTATCAGTGATACTTTGATAACTTATGTTACCTGAGCATGTTGCTTTTGTTACACTTATGTTACTGACAGAAACTGTAACCGGAGCTTCAATAAAATTTGTCAGATAATTTGAAATAGCCGGATTACCTGTAGGACACTGGTAATTTGAAATTACTCTGCATTTAACAGTATCATTATTTGCAATAGCTGAGGAAGTGTATGTCTGTCCAGTTTCACCGGAAAGTATAATTCCATTTTTAATCCATTGGTAATATGGGTTATTGCCACCGTTAACTGGGTTAGCGCTAAAAGATATGCTGGTCCCAAAACAGATTACTGTCATAGGAGAAGATGAAATATTTATAGAAACCGGTAAAAATCCAATATAGTAAAAATTCAGGGTATCCGAATAGTAATTATACTGATGTGAACATATTGTATCATGTATTAGTGCCCTGTAATACATATCTGCCACAGCGGTTTTTAATGTATCATCAGTTTCACCTGCAATATTCTGCCATACAACTTTATCAGCAGATTGCTGCCATTGTATGGTTCCAACAGAGTTATCAACTATCATAACAACCGTATCGCCCTGGCAAACTGTGGTTTGCGCAACAGAGTTAAAAGTTGAAAGCTCAAAGTTCAAAGTTAGGATGAGGGTGAAAATTAGTATTGTTTTTTTCATAAAAATATTTATTGCTTAAAAATGTTAATCTTTTATACAACGTACAGAAAAACCACTCTTTTCACCATAACAACCTCTGTAAACATAATTGGCATATCCATCTATTCCCCTGTACCAGACACAGATAGTCGACGACCACCAATCACCCATATCATTAATATTATTGAATGATCCATCAGGCAATCTGTTACCTCCCGGCAAAGCTGTAAAACCTGTACTGTTATCAACCTGCGCTGTAGTCAATGCCCAATGTGTTGTCCCCGTTTCTTTTAATTTGGCTCCGGCAATAGTTTCTCCACCCAAAAAATCAGTAAGAGTCGTCCACTCGGTATCACTAGGTACATGCCACCCTGTTGGGCATAAATTACGCGAATCGACAACCGCATAGTAATTATACAGTTTTCCGTAAGTAGCATTATTTGATGATGAGTTATTATAATAACAATACGCTCCTGTTGTCAGCGCCGCCCATGATGAAGCACTTGTTACATTAGAGATGCTTGTTCCATTACGGTATTTGCTTGTTTTTAAATTCGATGCCATCCAGCATTGGGTTCCAATTGCAACCGCATTATAAACATTTCCATCAATATCTGTCACCGAAGTACAAGGTGTGCTAGTATAAAAACTAACCTGGTTTCCGTACGACGTTCCTGCAATGCTTGTTGCATAAGCCCTTACATAATATGTGGTATTAACGGTAAGTCCTGTAATATTACTTGAAAAGCTTCCCGTTCCGATGCCGTCACTGGTATGAGAATCAGTTATTGAAGGGTTTTGCAATGTTGACCAGCATACACCTCTGGCAGTAATAGCCGCTCCCCCGTCGTTTGAAATTATACCTCCGCAAACAGCACTTGTAGCAAGTATGCTCGAGGGGTTTGCAGTAGAAACACCAGGTAAAACTGTTAAATGAACTGCATTTGATAAGGCAGGGTTGCCAGTAACACAGGGGAAATTAGAATATCCTTTGCATTTAACCGAATCGCCATTCAATAATGTTGAACTCGAATAATTCTGAGTATTATTGCCAGATATCAATGCGTTATTAACATACCATATATAATAAGGCGAACTTCCACCATTGACAATACCGGCAGTAAAAGATGCTGTAGAGCCTGCAGTTATTGTACTTCCGGGAGAGACATTAACCGTAATATTAACCAGAAGGTAATTGCTCACGGTAAAGCTAAGTGTATCAGAATAATATGAGTAATTAAGCAAGCAAGAGGTATCATAAATTATTGCTCGGTAAAAAAGGTTATTATTTGCTTCAATAAAAAGACTGTCATTTGTAGCATTTGTAATATTAAACCAATTTGTTTTATTTGAAGATTTTTGCCATTGTATTGTTCCGGCAGGATTATCAACTATCATAACAACCGTATCGCCCTGGCAAACCGTGGTTTGGGCAACAGAGTTAAAAGTTGAAAGTTGAAAGTTCAAAGTTAGGATTAGAGTGAAAATTAAAAAAGCCTTTCGCATGATTTTCAAATTTATTGATTTAGCGATTTGTTGATTTAATGAATTAACCATTTAACCTATACAACCAATTAACGATTTAACAATTTAAAACAACAAACACTATTAATCCCTAACGCAACGCACAGCACAACCAAATCTTTTATTGCTGCTGCCTCTATTAACAAGGATGTCGTAGTAGTAAATGTAACGGCTCCATGCGTTTGATGCATTGTACTCTGTAGCACTCCACCAAATACCGTTGCTTCCAACAACGTAATAAATTCCATCGTAGTAACGATAGCCACCAGGAAGTGCTGTAAAGCCGCTTTCATTTGTTGCACCTGTGTTTGGACTTAGCCAGTGTGCTGTGTCGCTTTCTTTTAATTTTCCACCAGCAACGCTTAAACCTCCAAGATAATCTGTCAACTGTGTCCATTCGCCATCAGTTGCTACATGCCAGCCTGCGGGAGCAATATTGCGACTGTCGCTTATCGCAAACCAGTTATATAAGCGTCCGTATATTGCTGCATTGTTTGCATCATTATTATAATTGCAGTAAGCTCCTGAGTTCAATCCGCTCCAGGCTATTTCATCTATTATTATTGGTACTGATGTTCCATCCCTGTATTTTGTTGTTTTTAAGTTTTGAGCCATCCAACACTGATTGCCTATCTGAACAACATTATATATATTGCCGTCAAGGTCGGTTACTGTACCGCTGCAGGCTACAATCATTGTTAATGTATTTGAGGTAGCAGGGTTACCTGAGGGGCACACAGCATTTGAGGTTAATACGCAAGTAACTGTATTTCCATTGGCAAGTGATGAGTTTGTATAAGTATTGCTATTTGTACCCACATTATTTCCGTTAAGTTTCCACTGATATGATGGCGAGGCTCCTCCATTGGTTGCTGTGGCTGAAAACGTTACAGAAGTTCCCTGATTTATAGAAGTCCCCGGATTGGCATAAATGCTAACAATAACAGGTGAATTTGGAATTACTATTAAAACCAATGAATTTGAAACGGCAGGATTACCTGTTGGGCATGGGTAATTTGATATTAGACGACAGGTGATAATATCATTATTAATCAGTGTTGATGATGAGTATATTGAAGTGGTTTCCCCTATTATATCAATACCGTTTTTCATCCACTGGTAGCCGGGGTTTGTTCCTCCGTTTACAGGGTAAGCTGAAAATATTATATTTGTTCCCTCGCAAATAGGTGTTGAAATATTGGCTGTTATGGATATTGATACAGGAAGATTACCTAAAGCAGAAAAATTAAGTGTATCCGAATAGTAATTATACTGATGTGAACACATAGTATCATGTATTAATGCCCTGTAATACATATCTGCCACAGCGGTTTTCAACGTATCATCAGTTTCACCGGCAATATTCTGCCATACAACTTTATCAACCGATTGTTGCCATTGTATTGCCCCTGCCGGGTTATCAACAATAAGCACAACC
>CAZELC010000068.1:0-11302 GCA_964512865.1 uncultured Bacteroidales bacterium | reverse complement strand
ATAAACCATTAAATCATTTAAAATATGCTTTGGCGAATTAAACCGCACAACGCGTAATACTATTATTTCAGTAATTACAGGAAAATTATCATCAAAGAAAATCGTTGAAATATCAGATAAATGAGCCTAATGTAAGGGTTAAAATTAACGTAGAACTTTTGCTAATTTTGGAACCGCCTGGAATATTATTTAACTCTAAACAGCCCGTATTTTAAAATACAATAAATTGCCCTGAAGCCGTCTTTCCAGTTTATTTTTTTCCCTTCGGCATAAGTTCTTCCATAATAGGAAATGCCAACCTCATAAACTCTTATATTTTTTATCCTCGACATTTTGGCAGTAACCTCAGGCTCAAAACCAAAGCGGTTTTCACGAAGTTTAATCCCTTGTATAATGTTAGTTCTGAATAGTTTATAACATGTTTCCATGTCGGTAATATTCAGATTTGTAAACATATTTGATGCAAATGTCAGCATCCTGTTACCTATTGAATGCCAAAAGAATAATATTCGATGAGGATTACCACCAATAAATCTTGAGCCGTAAACTACATCTGCAAAACCACCAATAATTGGTTTTAAAAGATAGTTATATTCCTCAGGATCATATTCCAGGTCAGCATCCTGAATAATCAGGTATTCTCCTTTTGCCTTTTCAATACCGGTATGAAGTGCTGCACCTTTTCCTTTATTAACCTCATGTTTATAATACTGAATATTAATTTCAGGATTAGCCTCTTTATATCTCATTACCGCCTCTTCAGTCTCATCTTTCGAACAGTCGTTTACTATAATCAATTCTTTTTCAAAATTCCCTATTAACTTGACCGCCTTTACTTTATCAAGTATAAGATGAATCGTTTTAGCTTCGTTATAAGCTGGAATTACTATCGATAATACAGGCATCTTTAATTTTTTTGTATTTTTACCAAAAATACTAATTTTATCTTTAAGTAATTAATTTACTACTTTTGTTTTACCATTTTGCTAGTTTTAATAATGAAAAGGTTCCAGGTTATATTTTTTATAATTTTATCGTTATCATTTTATGCATGTCAAGATAAGAAACAAAAGCAGGGCGAAAAATGTGACGATTTTATTATCGACAGATTTGACCCCATTAGCAATTTTACTACTCACAATTCAGATAATAAGGTTAGTTTAAACCTTGATTATACCGATGCATTTGAAAATGGATTTGTAATACCTTCTGTTAATCAAGCTGATAAAGGTTTTTTTATCTCAAGTTTTTTAATAAAAAACCAAAAAAACAAACCTCAGAAATTCTATTATAAAATATTTTACCAGAACGAGTCATACAAATTTCCTGAAGTAAAAGAAAACTCCTCCAAAGAAAATGAATTTTGTTCGGAAAATTTTTATGGGAGTTGGGAAGATACGGAAATTGGTTTTAAGTCAACTTGTGAAATTCCTTCAGATGGTAATTTCTACCAAATTGATGATATTTTCCGTATTGTGGGCAATCCAAGAAACGAACAAAAATACTTTTCCGGCTCCGTAAATGAGCGATGGAAAAGAAATCCAAGAGTTGGGACTTATAGCTTTCTTCTGGTTGTCATGACTGAGAAAGATTATAATAAGCTGCCACAGTTCGCAAAAGATATTTCAAAAACCCATTGCTCATCTTTTATTAATCCATATTACTATTTCATTTATGGGCAAGGAAGCAAGTTAAAGAATTGTGTAACTCTGAAATCCCAAAAAACACTTAAGGTAAAAGCAATCCCTGATTTAAGCAAAGGAGTTTATATTCCTGAAGAATCATTTTATTCCGAAAAAAACAAGAACTTTTCAGGCAAATATTGCGGCAATAGTAACGAGTTAAATAAAAATGCTGCATTCAAACATTTTGCACATTTTGTCGATCCATCTTACAATGTTAAAAATATTCCTCTTATTGTTGATATAATGAAAGAAAACTATTCTGTAGAGGACTATAAAAAAAGCATGTCGAAGTATTTGCCTAATGAACTGGTGCAGATTTTTCCCGAAGTTTCCGACTGCCCATGCCGTGATATTTATTATGATTCTGCTGCTAAGTATTTGGTTATAAGCAATCCGGCAGCTTCTGAAAAAAATATGAAAAAACAGAATATTGGAATTATTTCGCGACATGGTTTCACATTTGGAAAATATACCGTAAAGTTAAAAATGCACGAGTTACTTAATAAAAATGACTTTTGGAATGGAATAACAAATGCAATTTGGCTTCTTACTGCAACAACTGATTCATGGAATTCCAGGCGTATTTGCTACAACAAAGGATATCTTTCAAATTATTATGGAGGGAAAGAAGATACCAGAGTTTGGAAAACTTCCTACTCAGAAATTGATTTTGAAATATTAAAAAGCTCTTTTTATTGCGGACAGTCAAAAAATCAATCCTCTGAGAAGGGGAAACCTATTCCTTATGATTATAGCAAAGAGCGTGGCAATATTACAATTAATTGTACAAATTGGGATATGGCTAATCCAACTCCTGTAAATTATGGTGTTGGTTGTCAGGATATTGTATATAATGGAGAAGTTTATACGGCGCACCGCTGGGATTACTGGTATCGTGCTATTACGCAAAAAACCGCAGCAAAAGATGACGAATTGTTTGGGAAAAAATATTATTATTTTCAAATTGAATGGAAACCTGACGAGATTATTTGGAGAGCCGGACCTGAAAAAGAGCAACTTAAAATTGTTGGTTATATGAATGATAAAATAACGTCAATACCTGACAATCAAATGCTTCTAATTATTTCACAGGAATTTCATGATACAAAGTGGTGGCCGGGAAGTCCTTATGAACAAGGATTTATTCCTTTTCCCGGAAGTGAAATAAAAAGCAAAATACTGCAAATTGAGATTGAATAATATGGAAGACAAATCCCGAATAATCCCAATAAACAAATGGTTTGACCGGCTTGCAAATAAAATTGTGATAATTAGCGGACCTTGCAGTGCAGAGTCAGAAGAGCAGGTGTTAAATACTGCTGCAGGTATAAAATCTATAAATAAGGATATTGATATTTTCAGGGCAGGATTATGGAAACCAAGAACCCGACCTGCAAAATTTCAAGGTGTTGGTTCAGAAGGCTTTAAATGGTTAAACAAAGTTAAGGAGCAATTTGATTTTTTAACCACCGTTGAGGTCGCACTTCCCGGACATGTTGAAGAATGTATAAAAAACAAAACCGATATAATTTGGGTTGGGGCCAGAACAGTTTCAAACCCTTTTTCTGTTCAGGAAATTGTTGAGGCATTGAAAGGAGTTGATATTCCTGTAATGATTAAAAACCCGATAAATCCTGATATAAGTTTATGGTCGGGAGCAATCGAAAGATTCATTAAATCAGGAAATTACAAAGTTGCTGCAATTCATCGGGGATTTTATCCTTTTGAAAGAGCTGCAACCAGAAATATCCCCAAATGGGAAATTCCTATAGAGATAAAAAGCCTCTTTCCGGATATTTCGGTAATTTGCGACCCAAGTCATATTGCAGGCTCCAGAAAATATATTCATACAATTGCACAGGAAGCGCTTAATCTTAATATGGAAGGTTTAATGATTGAAACTCATATTAATCCAGAAGCGGCTCTTAGCGATGCAAAACAACAACTTACTCCTGAACAGCTTCTCTCGCTTCTTGAAAGCCTTGTGTTTAGAAATATTTCTGCAGAAAATTTTGAATATCTGTCAAATCTTGAATCATTGAGAAATCAAATTGACTCTATTGATTATCAGCTTATTGAACTGATTGGTGAGAGAATGAAGATTGTTGAAAATATCGGTAAGTACAAGAAAGACAATAATATAACGATCCTTCAAATAAAACGCTGGACAAATATTCTTGAATCCAGAAAAGACCTTGCTCTAAAAATCGGATTATCAGAACACTTCATTAAAAGTATTTTGAAAATGATTCATGAAGAATCAATTAGAATACAGAAAGATATTTATAAAAAGGATAATTAATTACCAGCCGGTTACTTCTTCATAAACTCTTCAATTTCTTCAACTGTTTTAGGAATCGGTTTCCCCAGAAGTTTGTAACCATCTTTTGTAACAAGAATGTCGTCTTCTATTCTTATTCCGCCAAAACTCCGGTATTCTTCAAGCTTATCATAATTAATAAATTCCTGGAATTTATTTTCGCTCTTCCAAAGATCAATAAGAGCGGGAATAAAATAAATACCCGGCTCAACAGTCATAACAAAACCGGGCTCTAGACGTCGACCGAGACGTAAATATGCAGTACCAAACTGATCAATACGACTTGTTTCATCATCATAACCAACATAATTTTCGCCAAGATCTTCCATATCATGTACATCAAGTCCCATCATGTGTCCAAGTCCATGAGGATAGAATAATGCGTGAGCACCATTTTTTACTGCAGCATCTGCATCACCTTTCATTAAACCAACTGATTTCAAGCCTTCTGCAATTATTTTTGCAGATAGTAAATGTATTTCCTGATATTTAATGCCCGGCTTAATAGCTTTAGTGCACTCTACATTTGCTTTAAGAACTATTTCATAAATCTCTTTTTGCTTTTGGCTGAACTTACCACTGACAGGAATTGTACGCGTATGGTCGCTGCAATAATTAAGTTCCGACTCTGCTCCGGCATCAATAATCAACAAATCGCCATCCTTCATTATATTACCATGATAATGATTGTGTAATGTTTCGCCATGAATTGAACAAATTACCGGAAATGAAACATTTCCTCTGTTTCCTAAAGCAATACCTTCAACAATACCGGCTATTTCGCTTTCATAAATTCCTGGTCTGGTGAATTTCATTGCTGTAGTATGCATCATATAAGCTGTTTCCTGAACCTTTTCAAGCTCTTCTATTTCAAATTCATCCTTAATAGAACGTAAAGAAACTACAGATTTAATTAGTTCAATTGAAGCCTTTTGTTTAAGATAGGCAACAGGTGTATTCAATAATTCACTAAGTAAAATCTTGTTTTCTGCCCTGTAAGGCGGAAGAAAATGAATTGTTTTTCCGCCAGCTTGCGAAGAGTAAATAAAATCTCCAAGCTTTGAGAAAGGTAAAGTTTCATAAATACCTGATTTTAAGGCAAGTTCTTTTGTTGTAGGCTGTGGTCCCATCCAAATAATATCATCAATATCAAAATCATTTCCGAAAATATATTCTTTACCTGTTTCAACATCAATTATACCTGCCATTCCGGCACAGTTAATACCGAAAAAGTAAAGAAAATTGCTATCCTGCCTGAAATGATAAGTATTTGATGGATAATTCATTGGCGTTTCAACATTGCCTAAAATAAGAATAATGCCATTTTTAACTTTTTCGCTTAATCTTTTCCTCCTGTTTGAATATACCTCGGCTTTGAACATATTAATTTTTTTTGTGGATTAGTAAATCTGTTTTTTAATACTGTAAAAATATAAAATTTATATAAATTTGTTGAAAAATTAATAAAATGATACAGCGTATTCAGAGTTTATATTTATTTATTGCCTTTTTAGTTTATATTGCATTGCTGTTTTTTCCTGTTGCCTCATTTCAGATAGCAGACTCGACGCATTATTTTGGAAGTGTCTTCTCGGTTTCAGGAGCAAATATTATTATTTATCCGGTATTGGTAATTATTCTTGCGGCAATATCAATTCTGGTATTTGTAATTATTTTCATGTTTAAGAAAAGATTACTTCAAATCAGACTGACAACTATAGCATTGCTAATCAATGTTATATATATAGTTGGATTATTTTTCTTTGTCGGAAGAATAGAAAGTCAATATGGAACTGTTGGTATTTATGAGCCGGGGATGTACATTTCACTGGTTTCACTCGTTTTTCTTTTGCTTGCTTCACGGGCAATAAGAAAAGACGAAAATCTTGTGCGCTCAGCCGACAGATTACGCTAATGCTTTTTTAATTCCATTATTTCCATATCTTTTATCTGGTTGCCGTCAATAATGAATCTTACCAGAGTAATTACAATATGAAACCCGTATTTTCCTGCTGCTCCCGGGTTGATGTGTAAAAGGTTGTTTTTCTTATCGTTAATTATTTTAAGTATATGGGAGTGACCGCAAATAAAGAGTTTTGGTTTTACTGTTTCGATGATTTCTTTTGCTGAAGGTTCATATTTGTATGGGTATCCACCGATATGCGTCATAAAAACTTTTACATTTTCGCAATTAAATATTTGAATTTGTGGATATTCCTTTCTTACATCAAAACCGTCAATATTGCCGAATACACCTTTTAAAGGTTTAAATGAGGAAATTTCGTAAGCTACATCCAGGTTTCCAAAATCACCTGCATGCCATATTTCATCACAGTCTTTAAAAAAATCGTAAATTTTTGGATGTACAAAACAGTGTGTGTCAGAGAGAAGTCCAATTTTCACCATATCAGCATTTTAAACCAGTTCCTAATTTTACTTGAAATTTTAATCTTCGTAATTCTTCAGGGAAATTAAAATCCAGAAAAAACTCAAGAAAACAGATTTTTAATTCAGGAGTGAATCTTCCTCCACACAATTTTTCATTAACAATTCTATAATCAATCAGTTTGCCGGTTGAATCAATAGTGAATATTACATCAAGATAGATGCTTTCACACTTAGCACATGAAAGCTTAAGGTTGTTTTCTGATAAACATTTACGAAAACTGTTATAATGCCATACTGAATCAATATTGTTCCATGATTTATACGCAGTTTTGTTTAAATCATAAAATTGGAAAACAGTATCTTTATCTTTTGTTTGTCCGTTTAAAATTTGAACAAGAACAATAAAAACCGGAATTATTAATTTTCTCATAAATTGATATTATTGCAAATTTATAATTAATTAACAATTAAAAAGTGGCTGTATGAAATTATCTGATGTAATTTATTTGAACTTCGTTTAGCTTATTCCTTGGGGTTAATTTATTTTTTAATATAACCACAGTTGAATGAAGTGAAAAATTCGTTGTAAAACAGAGATTTCAGATAGCCACTTTTTCGATTTGTCAGATAGATATCGATTTATCTTTAGGATATTTTATTGAATAGGACATCTTTAGTTTTTTAGTTTCTCCAGATTTTATGTTAAGCTTCCAAGTAAGTTTACCGCTATCTTTATCATAATTTGCTCCTGATATTTCAAGCTGTTCAATCTCGATGTCCTTATCGTTGGAAATCGGAATCTGATCTTCAACAATAATATTAATTGCCTGTTTTTTCTTGTTTCTGATAGAGATTTCAAAAGCATAAGTTTCTTTTTTAGAAACGCCGATGAATTTTACAGCAGTAAAATCTTTGATTTTTTCTCGCGCAATAACAATATTATTATCTTTTCCAAGAGAAATATCAAGTGTGTCTTTTGTGTTGTAAGTATCTGTATATGATTTTCCTACGAAGGTGCCTTCGAAGAATAAATTCATATCTCCGGGTAAAAGATTGTATTGCTCCCAGCCTGAAATTCTTGCTAATAGAAATGCAGATTTATCTAATTTTGGTGCGCAGTAATACTCATATTGCGCATTTAGTTTATTTTTCTGAACTTCAATAATATTGAATTTATTATCAGAATTTATAGAATATGGTATGGATATATCAAATTCGACATTTATCTGTTTATCGTTAATGGTTGTGTAATCAGCACCTGTTTTAGCATCAATACTTGTCACAGTGCCTTCATAGTTGCCGTCTGCTGCCTCGGTTTTTTCATATTCACTGACTTTTTTTGCCGTTTTGGTCTTCGATTCAGCGCGGTAATAGTTATTGTAAAAAGTAACATACCATGGATATAGCTCGGGTTTTGTTCCACTTTGGTTAGCATTTGAAGATGAAAGTTTAAGTTTGATATTTTCCCAGTTAAATCCTGTTGATTGATAAACATTTGCTTTGTAAACAAGTTCAATAGGGTTATTTACATCAATGGCTCTTAAATCATAAGAAGGAACCCATCCTGCATTATTTGTGAAATATGAAATAGTAAATTTTGCTGATACGGAAACATCGCTGTTTACCACAACAACAATATCACTAGTTGGCTGATTAGCAACTGAATTGATTGACATAAGCTGATTGTTGAGTAAAGCAAGCTTGGCCTGAATTTTTTTAATCTTTGCTTTAATCTTTAACTGATTGTTTTTAATGTCCGAAAGTCTTTCACGAAAGAAGGCAGTTGCATCTTTAAGCTCTGTGGTTTTAACTCCGGTTTGACCGCCGTCGATTACTTTATTGGCAAGTAACATTGCTTCTTCTTCAATAAAAACAGATAATGAACTGGTCTGGAATTCCAAATCATTGTTTAACTGTTCAATAGAATCCTGAATAAGCAACACTTCTTTCGATCGTTCGGGGTTCTGCATATAATTAAGTTGATGAGTAACCGACAAAATGGTAAAATCGCCATCACCTTTAACTTGAATACTTTGTGGGTTTAATGATGATGTAATATTATTGAAAACAAGTGTTGTAGAACCTTGAGCTATCTGAGTTTCAGCAGTGCTTGTAATATATGCTCCCGTAAGGAAAACGGTTGCCGAGCGGATTTTTGATTTTACATTTTTTGATTTATCTTCGGCTCTTGCCGGTAAAATGCTGACAATAAGCATTAACAGAATTAATTTTTTCATAACGTATATTTTTGGGTTTGTAAAAAATTGAGGTTCTAAAGAGTATTATGATGCCCTATTCCATAAAATAAGTTAAATAAAGTGCAAAATTTAACAATAAATTATTATATAATGATGATTCAATGAGAGTTGCGAAATTTTGCTTATCTTTACATTAAAAAATCTGATTTATGAAAACTGTTAAACAACTATTAAATTTCTTCCTTCAGGGTTTATTGCTTATTGCTCCGGTGGCAATTACAATATATGTGATTTACACTATTTTCACTTTCCTTGATGGATTTATTGATCTCAAAATTCCCGGACTTGGATTATTGATTGTCGTTATTATTATCACAATTGTCGGATACCTTACTTCCACATTTCTTGGCTCTTTATTAATTTCAATGTTCAATAAAATTCTGAACAAAACACCGTTTTTAAGAACTGTAATTCAGTCAATTAAAGATTTAATGAACGCATTTGTCGGGAAAAAGAAAAAATTTTCACAGCCGGTAAGAGTTATAATAAATCAGGAAATAGGACTTGAAAAACTTGGCTTTATCACAAGGGATAATATTTCAGAACTAAAAATATTGGAAGATAAAGTTGCCGTATATTTTCCGCATTCTTTTAATTTTTCCGGTAATTTATTCCTGATAGACAGGCGTTTTATCAAACCTATCGATATTTCTGCTGCTGACGCAATGAAGTTTATCGTTTCCGGCGGTATTATAGAAATCGAAAATTTACCTGATGAAATAGGTAAAAAGAATTAACTTTGCAGAAAAATTTAATAATGTCAAAACCTCTGATACTGGTAACAAACGACGATGGTATTTTAGCTCCCGGTATTCGTTATCTAATTAAAATAATGAAAAAACTGGGTGATGTTGTTGTTGTGGCACCGGATAAACCGCAATCGGGAATGGGTCATGCTATTACGGTTTTTTCTCCGTTAAGGCTAAAAAAATATTCAAATGATGATGAAATTGAAGAATATAGCTGTAGTGGTACTCCTGTTGATTGTGTAAAAATTGCTAAAGATATAATTTTTCATAAAAAACCCAATCTTATTGTTTCTGGAATAAACCATGGCTCTAACGCTTCAGTTAATATTATTTATTCAGGAACTATGTCGGCGGCACTTGAAGGTTCTATGGAGAATATTCCGTCAATAGGTTTTTCTTTGCTTGATCATTCAAATAGCGCTGATTTTTCTCATACCGACGATTATATTATAAAAATTGCAAATAAAGTGCTTGAAAACGGTCTGCCTGATGGAGTTTGCCTGAATGTTAATTTTCCTAAAAAGTCAGAATCACCCTTAAAAGGAGTTGCTGTTTGTCGGCAGGCAAGAGCTTACTGGAAAGAAGAATTCGATACCAGAAAAGATCCGCATGGTGTTGATTATTATTGGCTTAAAGGAATTTTTGAAAATACCGATATTGGTAAAGATACTGATGAATATGCACTTTCTGAAAATTACGTCTCATTAGTACCGGTAAATTTTGATTTTACTGATTATAATGCTCTTTCAACCTTAAAAAACTGGAATTTAAATGTTTAAGAAAATTCTGAATTTAATCAAAAAGGATAGTTTCGTTACAGGAATTATTGTTGGTATAGTTTTCCCTGCAATAGTATATTGCATTCTGCATTTTTTAAATGTCAGCTTTCCAAACCCAAAAACAAATGTAACTTTTATTAAAGAATCAACCGTTCAAATACTTGGAATTGCAGTAAATGCGATCCTTTTAAGATATTATCTTATAAATCTTAAAGCTGATAAATCAGGACGGGGAATAATGCTCATAACCTTTGTTATGGCGATACTATTTTTTGCACTTAATCTATCCAACTAATCATGAAGTATTATATTATTGCCGGTGAGGCTTCAGGTGACCTGCATGCATCAAATCTTATTAAGGAAATTAAAATTCTCGATAATGATGCACAATTCAGGGGATTTGGTGGCGACCTGATGCATGAAGCAGGAGTTAATATTGTAAAACATATAAATGAAATATCATTTATGGGTTTTATAGAAGTGATTTTAAATCTTAAAACTATTATTAAGAATTTAAATATTTGCAAAAAAGACATTTTGGAATTCAAACCGGATGTTTTAATACTTATTGATTATCCCGGATTTAATTTGAGAATTGCTGAATTTGCACATAATGAGAATATTAAGGTCTTTTATTATATTTCTCCTCAGGTTTGGGCATGGAAACAGTCAAGGGTTCATAAAATTAAAAAAGTTGTTGATAGGATGTTCGTTATCCTTCCTTTTGAAAAGGATTTTTATAAAGATTACGGATTTAAAGTTGATTTTGTCGGTCATCCTTTACTTGATGCTATTGAAAATTTTAACTGCGAAAAAGCAGATAATGAATTTCTTGAAAAAAATAATTTTGGCGATAAACAAATTATTGCTATTCTTCCGGGCAGCAGGAAACAGGAAATTTCGAGGATGCTGGAAACAATGTTGAATATTGTGCCTCAATTTAAAGAATATCAGTTTGTTATTGCCGGAACTGATGAGTCGAACAAAGCAATGTATGAAAGATTAATTAAAGATTTTGACGTTAAAATTGTATATAAAAATACTTATAACCTTCTTAAAAACTCTGTCGCTGCAATTGTAACTTCTGGTACTGCAACTCTTGAAACGGCTTTGTTTAATGTTC